>QHWL01000489.1:3558-6504 GCA_003222555.1 Acidobacteriota bacterium
GATGGCGAAGACGCCAGGCGTGAAGAGGCCCTGCACGAACCGCCAGAAGATCAGTTGCGGCAAGCTCGTCGAAGTCGCTGCCAGGCCTGTCCCAAGTGCCAGCCCCAGGGAGGATCCGACGATCACGCGCTTCCGGCCGATTAAATCCGCGAGCCGGCCCACCACGGGCGCGCCCAGCGCGACCGCTACCGTCGACGCCGTGACGGTGAGGCTGACGGCGACGTGCGTGGCGTTGAAGACCCGCATCAGCAGCGGCAACAGCGGCTGTGTGGCGTAGAGATCGAGGAAGGCCGTGAATCCTGCG
Organism: Acidobacteriota bacterium; assembly: GCA_003222555.1. Taxonomy (GTDB): domain Bacteria; phylum Acidobacteriota; class Vicinamibacteria; order Vicinamibacterales; family CAVVIG01; genus JAHFUJ01. The sequence goes on from QHWL01000489.1 coordinate 3,863, forward strand.
AGGACGATCGGAAAGGTCCGCGGTCGGGACATCGCGCTATATTCTTGACCGGCTGCTGACGGAGTTGCGGGAACTGCTGCCGAAGGACGAGCCGAAACGGAATGGCAGCGCGATAAGCCACCAAGGGGAGAGAAGCCCATGAGTGAGTACGGCACGTCTCAGCTTGCGCTTTCTCTCAGGGTGACGGGCGGCGCCCGTCATCACGCCTGCCTGTCAGACGCACGAACGGGGTCATCGAGCAGGCTTGTCGTCATCGGATTTCTATTCGCGTTCGTTCCCGGCACATTCGCACAGACGGCGCCCGTGCCCGGAACCCGGACCGACGAGCCCACCGGATTCCTATCGCGAATGGCGTTTTTCGTGTCCGTCGCGGGCATGCAGACCGACGATCCACGTTTTTTGTTGACCCAACGTAGTCGAGCTGATCTCGATCTGTTCAGCTACCGCAAGGGCCGGGTCAACTTTCTCGTCGACACAGAACTGCTGATGGGAAGCGAGCGGCGTGCATTTGACCTCAATCATGCGAACATAGTCTTCGAGACGTCCTCGTCCTACCGCGTCGGTCCGATCGACGTCGCCGCCGTCGTCCACCACGTCTCGCGACATGTCGTTGACCGCGAGTTCGATCGCGTGCCCGCGTGGCACACTGTCGGCGCTCGAGGCGCCCATTTGTTCCTGATGCGACAGTCGACGATCGACGTCAGCCTCGAATACGGCCGCGTCGTGCAGCACACATTCGTCGATTACACGTGGACCAGTCAAGGGACGATCCGACTCGACCAGACGCTTCGACCAGGCGCCCACGTTTTCGCGAGCGGCAGCGGCGGACTCGTCGGCGTCGACCGTGCCGTGGTCAATCGCGGTCGGCAGACGGGCGCGCGCGCCGAGGGTGGCGTGCGTTTCGTAGCCGAACGCGGGGCCGTTGATTTCTTCGGTGCCTACGAGCAGCGCGTCGACGGATATCCCACGTCGCGCCAGCCCTCTTCTTGGTTCGAGTTCGGGGTCAGACTTGGTACGCCGTGAAGGACGGGGCTCGGGACCCAAGACCAAGACCAACACAGGCTCGAACCAGACTGTCCCACAATCGTCAACGGTTTCGCCGGCAGGCTTTCGCCACGATTCGGGTACAGGCAGAAGCCTTGCGCTCGGACAGTTGTCGGCGTCGTCCCCGACGTGCGTGTGAAGAGTTTGTCCGCTCAGGACTGGCGACCTACCGCAAGTTGCCGGAAGCATGTGGTAACGGAAATACTGTGCCGCACTCAGCGGACCTGGGTGCATTGAACGGAGCGACTCCATGGAGCATCCTGCGGTGATCAAGCCGGCGGAACACGCCGAGTGGCGATCCGACAAGATGGGCAAGGCTACCATCTACGAATCAGCACGGTTGCTGGTTGGATTGAACGGATTCGAGCCGGGCCAGTCCCACGCGCTGCACGCGCACCTCGGGATGGACAAGATGTACTACGTGCTCATCGGCGAAGGCGTCTTCTTGCTCGACGGCCGCGAGCTGCCGATGCAGGCCGGCGACCTGCTCGTGACCCCCGATGGTGTACCGCACGGTGTGAGGAACACCGGCCCGAGACGTCTGCTTGTGCTCGCGGTTCTCGCGCCAGCGCCCTGAACAATCATACGCGATGTCTGAATGGGCGGTGGCTCAGGATCCAGAAACGACGCCAGTTCCAGCGATCCGCCGGCGCATCAGGGTTCCAGGGGTAACGTCCCGTCTCGTCAACACGCGGTTCGCACTGGCGGACGCGAGTGCGAGCCACGAGCTGCCTCACTTTCCCGCGAGCATCGGACTGGGTACCTTGTTCCTGATCGCCGGAATCGTCTTCAGATACGCGTAGACGGCCTTCAGGTCGGCGTCGGTCAGGTTGCCGTACATCTTCCACGGCATGGGCGGCAGTAGTCCGCGGCCGCCGCCGAGATGTTTGCCGTTGCGGATCGTCTTCACGAACATGTCCTCGGTCCACCCGCCGATGCCGGTGTCTCTGTCGGGTGTCAGGTTCGTGGTGAACGAGATGCCCCACGGCCCCGACCACGCCGTGTTGGTGTCGCTGATCGAGACGGCCCAGCCGGGCGGCAGCTTCGGTGCTGCGGTGATTGTGATGTCCTGCGGGTGTCCCGACAACATCCGCGTCATGTCGGGCTCACCGTTCTTGAACGGCGTATGACATCCATTGCAGTCCTGGACCAACACAAAATATTTGCCGCGCTCCACGGCGCTCTGGGCCGGTGAGGCCGACCCACTCGCGGGGGCCTGGCTCCCCGCGGCGCTAAATGCCGCCGGCGCGACGACGGCCACACCCGCCAACAGCAACACCATGCGATAGCAACGATTGAAGACACGCATACACTGATCTCCTGACCTCGATGAGTACTCAACTCGCGATTAGCTGGCCACTCTTGTCCAGGACCGTCATGAAGCGAGGACTACGCGCAAGGATACACGAACGTCTCACTCTATGTCGCCAGCGGCCACTGGTCGCGGCGTGGTCCAGCGGTGCTTCTCGGCTGGGAATTGCCTGTAACTGGCTGCACCTTCCCACGCTTGGCAGGACGCTGTACCGAGTGGCCGTGTGTCCGCCGCACACCGTCGGTCGATGGCGCTGATATCCGGCACTTCCTTAAGGTCGTGTCCA
>QHWL01000489.1:6519-7564 GCA_003222555.1 Acidobacteriota bacterium
GCGAATGTGTGACGTGTGGCTGGCGCTTCACGACGGCGGAAACGCGGTCGACGGCGCCGATGCACGCCCGCTTCGAGCGGCTAGAACGAAAAACGGGATCAGGTCGGTTGTCGTGACAGGAAGGCACTCAACGTTGCAGCGACGCCGGCGCGCGGTTCGGCGCGTAGAAAAAAGCTGTCAGAAACCGTCGGTAGGCGACGACTCGCGATCGTTCTCGCGCCGGCGGTGGCCACAGAGGCGATCGGCCCCGCGTTCGTGGAGACCGGCCCAGGGTGCGCTCCTTGGTCTTCATCTCGCACCGGGGATGTCGGTCACCGCAGTGTACCTGATGCCACACCGCGTACACAGGAACCAGCGGTCAGAACTGCCTGATTGCTCCTCTTCTTCGACGCAGTCAACCCGCTGGCATTTTATGCAAGGGGGAATCAGCGACTCCGTGCGCTTTGGTGTGTGGAGGTGGCCGTCGCCGCCGCGCCGAGGTGGCTGCCGTCGGTACGACGGGGATTGTGAAAGACACTTCGTCCCGCCGAGCGTCCGATAGCCGGCATTCTCAGACATCGATTCGACCACCTTTCGCGCTGATGCGCCCAGGCGAACTGCAACAAAAGGTGACTAGGTAGCGCTTTAATTTGAATCCTGGCGTTTTTGGTGCGGACTCTTCTCCGCGTCAATGAGTGCCTTGTACGCATCGGGTTCGGCGCGAATCTGTTTCATGAGTGCGTCGTACGCGGGGGTTTTAGCCTTCGTGCGCTCCAGTTCCAGCCACAGGGCCTTCATGCGCTCTAGACTGGCGTAAACCCTGTCCATCGGGCCCTCCTTCGCTCAGGCCGGCCGCTACCTCAGCTTGTCTTTCCCGTAGGCTGACGCTCCTCGATGCTCCACACGCGAGTTTCGATGCTAGCTTCCATCCCGGCGTGACGCGCAGTGTCTTGTGAATCTTCGCGAGGCTAGCGTTTCTTCCTGCCACGTCGACGCGGAGGCGATGACCAGATTTTCGAGCAACGGTGACAGACGAACCACCGCGACGAGAGACGCGATTGGCCGA
>QHWL01000489.1:7578-8028 GCA_003222555.1 Acidobacteriota bacterium
TGGCCGACTTCGACCACAGCGGTAGTTTTCTGGCAGCGTGGGCATGGCAACGGGTCGACCGCAGGGCCGCTTGGAATGGTCATAGGGTCTCCTCTCAGATGATGGCCGTTCGCGTGTCAGTTCACAGTCGTCCGCGGCGGGTCTTATCGACGTCCCACAGGTGATGGCAGACCAGACAGAGGTGGCATTGCGTCGAGCCGTGCTCGGACGCGAGCAGGATGCTCACCGAGTGGCACACGGGACTTCGAGCGAGGCCAGCGGTGAGCCGGCCCGGAACCTGGATGCGGGGAAGGCCAGCCCGCCGCGGGGATCGACGGGAGACTCCAGCCACGGTCAGGAGTCTACCGAAAACGGCCGACCGCCATGTGCCCAAAAGTGCACATGGCGACAATGGCCTGACGAGTTTGGCAGATGAGAGGCGCGTGGCCGTTAGTGAGAATGGGGGTTGAT
>QHWL01000018.1:0-11786 GCA_003222555.1 Acidobacteriota bacterium
AATTCGAAGCTGAGCGAAACGACCGCCACGGCCGCTGCCACCCAAGCCGCGCTGCGCAAAGGCCGCAGCCACAACCACGACTACCAGCACGGCTACAGCTACGATCCACGTGCGACGGCTTCGGTGAGTAGAGGGAGCGTCAGCCATGCCTGACGCATCGTACATCGACTGAGGACAACGACAGTGAAAGCTCTACCACGGAGGTCACGGATACAAACGGAGGGCACGGAAAGAACCTGAAGATAGGCTCCATGACCTCCGTAACGTGGTGTCCGACGTTCCGTGTCCTCCGGGGTAGAGCATTGACGCGTCCTCGGTGCCGCCAGCCTCGTTCTTCTTTGGAGTTCGCTTTGTCCAAGTGCCCTTTTCCCGGGCCGACCGACGTGTATTGACTAAGTGGCATCTTTCGGCTGTGGAGGCGACAAAACGTCGCTCATCCGGAGATTTCTGGCGTTTGGCCGCACAACGCGAACGGCTCAGCAATTGCACGGCATAGCCGTGGGTACGAACCTGGGGAGGAGGCCGGATGGCTTTGAACGGTGGCGGATATAAGGACCGGGCGGTGGATGCGTTTCAGCCCGTCTCGGACATGCTCAATGTCGGCCGGTGCGAACCGCTGAAAGCAGCCGTCCACGGCGTGCTGCTGGTAGCGGCGACGGTATGCGCCGCGTACAACGCCGCCGCCTGGCTAAAGCGACGGCAACGGCACCTCGCCGTCAACGCCGTCGTCTATGGCGTTGCCGTCTGGTGGGAGCGGGCTCACGTGCTGCATCATCTGGTGTCCGTTCCATCACAGCGGACGCCGCTCGTAGGGCCGGTGGGAATGGATAAGCAGACGGGGCAGCCTGCGACTGACGTCGGAGGTCCCACGCGCGAGGCTGCATGACCGGACTTGTGCGCCCGGCGGGACTCGTACAGGTCGGCCGCGCGGGCGGTTGACCGCCAGAGGACGTCGAGCCCGCCACGACCGACGGCCATCATCTCCCCGAACGATATCGACTCGTCGCGACGCCGGTTCTGGGCGGGCATTTGCGGACCACAGCCCTACTTCAGTGGCACGAGCCGTTTCCGAAGTCGCTCTGTCCCGACACCGGGATGAATTCCCACTGATAGCTTCCGCTTTGGAGGGTGAGTTTCAGCACGCCGTAGGTGTTGCTGATCCGCGCTTCGCTGTTCGCGCTCGCGGTGACAAAGTTGTACGGGCTCGCGCCGCCCGTGCCGACGATGAACTCGCGGATGCCACGTGCGTCGTCCCGGCCACCGTCCGGGCTCTGTGGCGCGAACCGCTCGTACAAGTGATCGTGGCCGTTCACGACGATGTCGACGTCGGCTCCGTACAGGATGCGCCAGACGTCGCGCATCTGCGTTTGACTTCCGTTGGGGCCCGAGGTGAAGAGCGGGTAATGCCAGTACGCGATCGTGCACTTGCTGTGGCTTGCCGCTAAATCCATGCGGAGCCACTGTGCCTGCGCCGAACCGTCGTTTACGGGAAGAAGGCTGTTGAGCGCGATCGCGTGCCACTCGCCCAGCTCGAAACTGTAGTACCCCAGACCCGATGGTCCGGCCAACGCTCCGAAGTAGTCGAAGTACGGAGATGCTCCTGTGGTCACGTACTCGTGATTCCCAGGGACAGGTCGCGTGCGGCTCTTGTGTCGACCCCAGCTTGGGTCGTAGCAGTCCAGAAACTCCTTTCGAGTCCCCGAAAAGTAGGCGAGGTCGCCGACCGCAAACACGGTTCCGCCGATCGTGTCCACCAGCCTCGCGGTCTGTTCGGGACCCGGGGAGCCGCACCATCCGATATCGCCCGCGCCGACGAATATCTGGGGCGCCGATGGCGGCACTGTGGTTGGCGGTACTGGCGTTCCGGGCGGCAAGGGGTTGGTCGGTGGCGCCGTCGGTCCGGTCGGTGTGTTGCTCCGACCACCACACTGCAGGCATGCAAGACATGCGACCAGCACGACAGGACGCAGCATCGGGACGGCAGCGGTTTGAGCCGGCGTGGAGCGCGCGGCCATCAAAACCTCACGATGGCGGCGAGCTGCACTCGCCGATTTGGAAACGCAGAAATGGGCTTCGCGAACAATGGGGAGAGGAGCGCGCCGACGTACTCGTCGTAGTTGGGGGTATTGAAGACGTTGAACATCTCGACCCGAGCTTCGACGGTCGTCAATCCCAGTGAGAATCGCCTCGAAAGCGCCAAATCCACGTTCTGGTAGGCGTCCGTTTTGCCCGAATTCCGGCCGTCCGGCCGAGCATCGTTCTGCGTCGTGCCGTTCCGATCGTCACCCCACGTGATCGTGTACGGCCGGTGGCTGCGGAAGGCGCCGATCCCCGAGAGCGACCAGCCGCTCAGCAAACGTCGCGCTCCCGGCGTCTGCCACGTGAAACCGATCATCAGGTTTTGCATGACGTTGGTGTCAGCGAGCGCTTTCTCAGCCTCGAGATTCCGACTGTCTTCCGGCAATCGATAGTTGTCCATGTCCTCGGCGCGCGAGAGCGTGTACGAGGCGAGCATCTGCAGTCGTCGAGTCGAGCGATTCGCTTTCACCTGCAGCGCATGGTACCAGCTCCGTCCGAGGTTACCCAGCGTGACGATGTTCCGGTAGCTGCCCGGCACTGCGGGAAGTGGGCGCGTCGCGTCGGCCTGTGCGACGCTCCGTTGCACCGGCTTTGGGTTTGATGCCGGAGCGTTGGTGTCGATGAGACTCATCAAGTCGCGACCGTTCAGGTGCACGTAGTCGGCCGACGCGGTCACGGCGCCCAAGTCCCATTCGATGCCAGCCGTCGACTGGAGCGAGTAGGGATTCCTGAAGCTCGAGTCGACGCGTTGAATGTCGCGAGGCGGCAAGACCGACGCCGTTGGGAACGCCGGCAGCACGTTCGGGAACTTGGGGAACAACGGCGAATCCGGTGAGAGCGCAATCGTCAGCGTGCCGTCGGGTCCCTCGAGTTGCACGCGATTGATGAAAAAGAGGAGCTGCTGCTGGGTGTACAAGCCCGCGCCTCCTCGAATGACCAGTCGCCGACCCCAGGGCTCCCACGCCACGCCAGCCCGTGGCTGAAGGTTGTTCGCGTCCACCGACGTCGAATAGTTGCGGACGTTGTCGACCTTCTCGATGTCGTACCGCAGCCCAAGGTTCAGCGTCAGTCTCGGCCGAACCCTCCAGTCGTCTTGAATGAACCCGAACGCCGACAGGCTGCGTGGATTCGCATGCGCGCTGTTTGCGTCCGGCGCGATGCCTTGGATGAACAAGAACGGCCGCGCGTAGAGCTCCGGCGCGCCGGCGAAGAAGTAGGCCCCCCGACCGTAGTTCAGCAATGCGTTGTGCGCACGGACGTATTTCGTTCCGCCGCCCAGCTTGATCGTGTGCGGGCCCGACCACGTTGACACCGTGTCGGCGGCTTCCCAGGTGTCTTCCGGATCGGCGCCGAATCCGAACGCGCCTAGCGTTCCGCCCTCCTGAGAATAGCCGGCGCGCGACACAAACACCGTCGGTTGCAGATCGGTTCGCACGTCGATATACCGGGCGAATTGCACTCGCACTTCGTTGAGCAGCCGTTCCGAGAATTGCCATCGGTCGGTCGCCAGAATCGTGTGCACATCGTTTCTGTACTCGGTCCCGGTACCGGGCAGGGACAGCCCGCCTGGCTCGTCATGCCATCGGAAGAACTGACCATTGTATCGGCCCATCATCAGGTGCCGTTCAGTGCGGCGGTGGTCGACTCTGAAGAAGACGAGGTGTTCGTCTTCATCGTCGTGGACGAACGCCCCCGCAGCCTCAGGACTGGGCGAGACGACGACGTTCTGGTTGCGTGAACGCCGGCCCTCATAACTCTCCAGGAAATGCGTCCGGTCCTTGGTGATTGGGCCGCCGAGCGTGAACCCGAATCGCTCGGATCCCGCCGGCGGATTCACCAGGGCGAAGAGGGGCGTGCTGTTCAGCGCATCATCCTGAAGGAACAACAGTCCGGACCCGTGAAACTCGTTCGTTCCGGCCTTCGTGACCGCGCTCGTGACCGTCGCGAGCGACTCCCCATATTCCGCCGAGAAGCGATTGCTGAGAACTTGCACTTCCTTGATGGCCTCCAGGCCATACCCCGAGTAAAACGTCCGCGCCGCGCTCCGCCACTTCGAGAAATGGCTCGCGCCGTCGACAATGATGTTGTTCGTCCAATAGATCTGCCCCAGGGGGCTCGGAAAGCTCGGGTTGCCCGTGAACCCGGGGGCGAGCGTGGCGAGCGAAATGAAGTTCCTGCCGACGAGAGGCAACGAATGCACCAACTGCTCGTTGACGGTTTGTTGCACGGCGGATTGTCCGCTCTCGAGGAGCGGCGTTTGCGCGCTCACGGCAATCGACTCGGTGACCGTCAGCCTGAGGCGGAAGTTCACCACCAGAATCGCGTTGGGGACGACCTTGACGTTCTCGCTCGCCGCGGTGGCAAAACCGGCCAGCGCCACGCTGACCTGATACTCGCCCTCGGCCGGCAGGTTCGCGATCTCGTACCGCCCGTCAGCGTCGGTCGTCGCGGTACGGCGGATCCCGGTCACCTGGTTTTGGACGGTCACGACGACGCCAGGCAGGCGTTTTCCCTCGTTACCGCTCACCGTCCCCGTCACGGCGCCTGTTGCCGGTTGAGCCGCGACGGCATACGGCGTCGCAAGACACGCCAGGATCGCCAATACGGGCCGCACTCGCGACATAAGCCTCCGCTCGCCTAAAACGGGATTGCCAGAAGTATCCATTGAAGACGCACCGGATTTCTAGGCCTTTGATGTATAGTGCCCACGTACCCCTGTCCAGCCGTTCTTCGCCCAGGTGGCGCGGGTTCGAATCCCGCGTTCGCAGGCCTGAAAGAGCCTGTGAAAAAATGCGACGTTTGAACGCAGAGCTCGCAGAGCACGCTGAGAAATCCTTAAGGCATTTCTTCTCGGCGGCCTCCGCGGTCCCTGCGTTGAACGTGATTTGTTCACAACCTCTGGCCTGCGCCACTACAGATGTAAGGGAGATGCTCCCGTGATGGTCCGTTCTGCCTCCGGACGCCCACCGCCGGACCGGGTGGTCACCTCCGTCGCCGATCGACGGAGCACGATCGTGGACGTGATCCGCAATGCCCGGCGCTCATTGGCTTTGTCGCTCTTTCGGTGCACCGACGCGCAAATCTTCAGCGAGCTTGCGCAGGCGCGCGCCCGCGGGGTGCAGATTGACGTGCTCGTCACGTCCAGAGCCAAAGGCGACAAGAACAAGCTGAGACAGCTCTGGGCCGCGCTCGAGCAAACCGGTGCGTCGATTCACGCGTACACCGATCCCGTCGTCAAGTACCATGCCAAGTACCTCGTGGCCGACGATGGCCCGGCTGTCGTGGCTTCGTTCAACTTCACGCGGAAATGCTTCGAGAGAACGTGCGACGCGCTCGTATTAACCTACGATCCAGACGTCGTCGCGGGATTACGAGCGCTGATGACCGCCGACTGCGATCGGCGTCCGCTGCCCGTGAAGGTGTCGCCGCGGCTGGTCATCGGCCCCGAACGGGCGCGGCGGCAGTTTACGGCGTTGATCGAGCAGGCCCAGTCGAGCCTTCGGATCATCGACGCGAAGTTGTCGGACCCGGATCTCGTCACGCTGCTCAACGCGCGCCATGCCGCCGGCTTGAAGGTCGAAGTATTCGGATCCAAGCGGCTGGGCGACCTCAAGTCGCACGGCAAGATTCTCCTCATCGACGACCGCATCGCCGTCGTCGGCGGCCTGGCGCTCGCCGCGATCAGCCTGGATTTCCGGCGGGAGGTCGCGATCGTTGTCGAGGAACCCGCCGCGGTCGCGGAAGTGAAAGAGCTTTTCCAAACCATCGACGCCGTGCCGACCGCAGGCCGGCCGCGCGCGGGGGAGACAAGAGGACTCGCGCTGTGATCGCATCCCTTCTCGTCGTGATGCTCGCCTCGGAAGGTGTCACAACCGTCGGCGCCGTCCACGCCGTCGGAGCGGCTCTGCAGCAGGATCCGCCGGCGCAGGCCACAAGCGGAAAGAAACAGAAAAAAAAGGCCAAAAAACTGGCGGCCGACGCTCCATCGCCCGACGAAATCGACGATCCCGATTCGGACGGGCCGCCTGACATCGGTGGGCCCGGCTTTGGTGTCGTCTGGAAGCAGCATCCCTCAATCCGATTCGGCGACGCGTTCCGTCTCGATTTCGAGGCGAGGCTTCAAGAAGATGCGCACGGATCGTATCGTGGCGCGCCGGGCCTCAACTGCCCGAACCAGGTCCTTCCAACCACGTGCCTGTTTCAACTGCATCGTAATCGCGTCGGCGTCAAAGGCAACTTCTTCAAGAAAATCGACTACGAGGTCGAGCGCGAGCTGACCGAGCAAGAGCTCAGCGACAAGGATATCCTGCTGGGCTATACGCCCAAGTCGCAGTGGAAAGACGTGAATGTGAACATCAAGTACATGAAGAAAGCGCAGATCCAAGTGGGCAAGTTCAAGGTGCCATTCGGCCTCGACGAGCTCACCAGCGTCTCGCACAACGACTTCGTGTATCGCTCCCTCGGGGCAAACTACATCAATCCGGGGCGAGACATCGGCGGCATGGTTCACGGAAGCTACTTCAAGCACGGGCTGACCTACGCCGCCGGCGTTTTCCGGCATGATGGCGGCAATGCCCGCTCGAAGAAAGTTCAAGGCGGTGACCAGACCGTCGCGGCGCGGATCACGGCCGCGCCGTTTCGCCGCGTCGGGCTGGCCGGCAACATCGACGTGGGCACTGCCCTGACCGTCAGCTCGTTGTCCGACGACCCGTACCTCCCGAACGGCCTCCGCGGCCGCACCATCCTGACGCAAGACACGTTCTTTCAGCCGGTCTACGTCAAGGGTCACCGGAAGCGCTGGGAGGCCGACGTCGATTGGACGGCAGGACCGGCGTCGGCGCGCGCCGAATACACGTGGGTTGCCGACGGCCGGGTGCAGCAGGGGCTCGGCGACGAGAACTTGCCGGACGCTCGTGCGCGGTCGTGGTACGTCGCCGGCACCTGGATTCTGACGGGTGAACGTAAAAGGCGTCCGCTCAGGGCAGATGGTGAATTCCTGCAGGGGGGCTTTGGAGCCGTAGAGGTGGTCGGCCGATACGAGCGGCTGTGGTTCGACAGCGCGGGCGGCACCGAAGTTGGCACGCCGTCCCGAACTCCGCGCGCCGCGAACATCTTGCCGAGCGGCGATCGGGCTTTGACGCTTGGCGTGAACTGGGCTCTCAATCGGTGGATCAAGCTGCAGTTCAACGGCATCCGGGAACATGTCGAGGATTCCCAACGCAATCCCATATCGGGTGGCGGCGCCTTCTGGAGCCAGGTCACCCGCCTCCAGCTCGTACTGTAAGGAGCCGCATAGGGGCATGAGCACGCGTCGCGATCGTTTGCGCACTTTTGCAGCCATCGTCGTGCTCGGCTTTGGTGTGGCGGCACCCGTTGTCGCTCAGTCGCCGACACCGGCTCCCCAGCCATGGGACACGTTCTTCGACGATACGGTGGTTCACGAAATTCGCTTGGCCATCAATTCGAAGGACTGGCAATCACTTCAGATTCATTACCTCGACAACACCTACTATCCATCCGACTTCCGGTGGCGCGATCAGGTGGTCCGCAACGTCGGCATTCGTTCCCGTGGTACCGGCAGCCGGAGCGGCGTCAAACCGGGCCTGCGCGTGGATTTCAACCGCTACGTCACTGATCAGGTGTTCTTGGGCCTGAAGTCATTCATCCTTCGCAACCAGACCCAGGACGCCTCGAACATGCACGAGCGGTTGAGCATGCTGCTGTTCCGCCGCCTGGGTCTTCCGGCCTCGCGCGAGGCGCACACGAAGCTCTACATCAACAACAATTACGAGGGCCTTTACACGATCGTCGAGTCGGTCGACAAGACATTTCTGCAGGAAACGTTCGACGAGAACGACGGCTATCTATACAAGTACGATTACCCATCCGACGCCCAGCCGTACTACTTCGAGGACCGGGGCTCGAACCCGGATACCTACGTACCGCTCCCGTTCAAGCCGGAGACGCACGAAACCGACCCGAGACCCGAATTCATCGTGCAGTTGGTCCAAGCAATCAACCAGACGGGCGACGCGGCCTTCCGAATGGTCATGGCCGAGTACCTCGACCTCAAGAAGTTCGTGCAGCACGTCGCGGTCGAGAACTTTGTCGCAGACAACGACGGCTTCCTCAGCGATTGGGGCGGCATGAACAACTTCTACTTCTACAGGTTTCAAAACAAGAAGCTGTTCACGTTTATCGCCTGGGATAAAAGCGAGGCGTTCAAGGGCGGGTACGAGTACAGCATCTTCCACAACATCACGAATGGGCCCAACGCGAGCAAGAACCGATTGATGACGCGTGCGCTCTCGTACCCGGATTTGTACAGTGCGTACCTCGATGCACTGCTCGATTGCGCGCGATCGGCGGCCGAACAGGCGACAGGGGTCACCGATGGACCCGGTTGGCTCGAGCGCGAGGTTCAGCGGGAGTATGAACAGATCCGAGACGCAGCGCGAAGCGACCCTCAGAAGCTCTTCACGAACGACGAGTTCGAGCAAGCCGTCAGCGCTCTCGGCGCCTTCGCCCGGCACCGCGGCGACTTCGTCACCGCGGCCGTTAGCGCGGCGCGGGCGCAGCGCTAGACCGCTTTAGAGGTTGTGAACAAATTACGTTCAACGCAGAGACCGCGGAGGCCGCCGAGAAGAAATGCCTAAAGATTTCTCTGCGAGCTCTGCGTTCAAACGTCGTATTTTTCACGCTTAGAAAGTGTTTAGCCTTGCGTGCACATGTGGCACTACGCCCGCGACCCACGGCGGCCGCCCGACGTTTGCAGGTACTCGCGCGCTCGGTCGGCGAGCTGACGCGAGGTGAGGCCGTCAGGTCGCGCCGCCAGTCGATCGCATGCAAATTCGACGAAGCCCGACCGGCCGGCGGCGGCGCGCCCCGGAGCGGCGTCAACCCGGCGCGCCTTGTCGGGGCGAGGCGCAAACGCGAACAGATCGTTCAACCAGCCTCGGGGTAACCCAGCTGCGCGTCCAAACGCGACTGCGGTCGCGACGTACGGGGCGGCGACCACCGTGCGGCCCTCCGCGAGCGTCGGACGAATCTCCCATCGGAGGCGGAACGCCAGGTCGGCGGCGTACAACAGCAGCAACGTCCGCGCCGACGGCGCGCCGGCGGCCTCGGGGTCGGCCAGGGCGAGGTCTTCGAAGACGCCAGATGCGTCCCACACGCTGACCCCGCCGCGTTGCGCGCGAGGCGCACCCGCGTGTTCCGCACGCGCCGCCGCACGGAGTGCCCCACCATTGGCGCCGTCGACGGCGACCAGCGTGCCCGTGGCTGCGGTCATTTCCCGCCTCGGCCGTGCGACAGCCACTCCGTCACCGCATCGATGTTCCACTCGGACCACGGACGCTGCTCGCCTTCGCGAAACAGCTCGCGAATGCGCTGGTGCTGATCCCTGATCGACTGCTCCGCATCGACGGTGATGAAATTGAAAATGAGCGCCAGGGATTCGTACTCGCGAATGACGCGCTTGATGAAGCGGTAATAGCTCTCGACTGGGTCGTCGAGGTCGGTGACGTCTCGCCCCGCCTCGTAAAAATTCGGGGTGCGCACGGCGGTCACGCGCCGGCCGGAGGTGTCCGGCGAGACAGAAAAGTAGAAGACGAGATCCGGCCAGAGGAGCGGCTGATAGAGCTTGAGGATCCAGTCGAGATCGAGCCCACGCGCGACGTCTCTGGCGAGCCCGGTAAACAGGAAGCGATCGGCTATGACGAGCTTGCCGTCCCAGAGCGCGGGCAGGATCACGTGGTCCACGCGGTGGCGGAAATCGGCAGCATGCAGCAGGGAGAACTCCACCGGGCTGAGCGCGCGCACGGCCTTGCGCGCCTTGATGATCGGCTTGATGAGAGCCGACGAATTCCACTTCGTCGTGACGACGTCATGGCCTTCCGATTCCAGCCAGGCCTTGAACAGCTTGCGCTGCGTCGTCTTGCCCGAGCCGTCCGGCCCTTCAAAAGCGACGAGAAACCCGCGTCGGCGCGTGGAGTCGGTGAATCGCGCACGGGCGCGCCGCTGAATTTGACGTCGGGATATGGCCCAATGACGCATTGACGCGCAGGAGTTTATACCTGATTTGCCGTTCTCGCGGTCCCTTGTGAGGATTGGAGGTGGTACAACTCGGCGTAGGGTCCACCGTTTGCCAGCAGCACCTCGTGAGTCCCGTGCTCCACCAAAACTGAATCTTTGACGACAAAGATGACGTCAGCGTGGCGGATCGTATGTAGATGGTGCGCGATGATCACCGACGTTTTACCTTCCATCAGGCGTTTCAAGGCGCCGACGACGGCCTCCTCGGAGGCCGCATCGAGACCCGCCGTGGGCTCGTCGAGAATGAGGATTGGCGTGTTGCGAACAATCGCTCGCGCGATCGCGATGCGCTGGCGTTGGCCGCCGGAAAGCGTCGCCCCGCGCTCACCAACCATGGTGGCGTAGCCCCGCGGCAAGCTCACGATGAACTCGTGCGCGTTCGCCAGCCTCGCCGCGCGGATGGTGTCCTCTGGCTGAGCGTCGGGTTTGCCGTAGGCGATATTCTCCCAAATCGAAGCACGGAAGAGAACCGTATCCTGCAGAACGAAGCTGATCTGGTCGCGCAGCGACTTCAGGGTGTAATTGCGAATGTCGGTGCCGTCGATCTTGACCTGTCCCGACGTGGGATCGTAGAAGCGTGGCATCAGGCTCACGATCGTCGTCTTGCCTGTGCCGGAGGGACCCACAATCGCGGCGACCTGACCTGGTTCAATCCGCAAGCAGACGTCTTTCAGCACCGGTACGTCGCCGCCATAGCTGAAGCTGACGTGGTCGAATTCGATTCGGCCCCTGAACTGGGGTGCCTCGTGCGCGCCTGGAAGGCTCCGGACGCGGCTCTCGATCTCCAACACTTCCTGGATCCGCTCGTAGCCGACGGCGGCCTTGGAGACGGTGTTGGTCATCTTGGAGAGATCCCGCATCGGCTTGTATGTCTTGCCCAGGTACAGCAGAAACACCACCAGCACGCCGGCGCTGAGTTGGCCGGCCAGGGCCAGACGGGCTCCGTATCCGAGCACCAGGCACGTGCCCACGGCGACGATGACATCGACGATCGGTGAAAGCCTCGCTTTCATGCTGCGGGCCTGGAGCCCCGCTNCGAACCGCCGTTCTTCGTAGTCTTCCCGGGCGAACGCCTGCACCACGTGGATGGACGCCAGTACCTCTGCCACCCCGGAGAGCAGCTCGCTTTCTTTCTTCCGGACTGCGCGCGAGGCCTTTTTGATCCGCCGGGAGTAGAAATAGACGACGAGGAAGAGCACCGGCGCGATCGACAGCGCGATCAGGGTAAATCGCCAATTGATGTAGAGCATGACGCCAATCATGCCGACCAGCGTCAAGAGATTCACCAGGATGCCAAGCAGAGCGGAGTTGATGAAATCTTGAACGGCATCGATGTCGCTGGTGACGCGCGTGATCAGATCGCCCGTGCGCGATTCGCCGTGCTCGATCAGAGAGAGCCGCTGAATGTGTTGGTACAACGTCCGCCGGAGATCGTGCGCTACCCACTGACTGACGGTGGTCGTCAAGTATTTTTCGACGTAGGTGCTGACGGCGCCGACCACCGCGATGATCAGGACCGCGGAAACCGCGAAGTTCAGAATCGCGAACTTGTTCTGCCCGAACAGCTCGCCAACCAACGACCCCCACCCTGAAGGCAATGTTTTCGACTGCAC
>QHWL01000018.1:11843-12306 GCA_003222555.1 Acidobacteriota bacterium
ACGTCGGTGAGGGTTTCACCGAAGACCGCAAGCAGCGCAATCGTTAAAGCCTTCCAATGAGGTCGGATGATGGAGGTGACGCGGAGCTTTCCCGACCGACGTAGGGGGGGCCGTCTCGGAGCATGTTTGGGCATGAGGGCCAGCGCAGGACGAAGATACACTCGCTGGACCGTGATAAGCGACCAGAAAAGCTGCGGAGGGGACGCCCGACCTAGCGGCGGCCCGCGTGAGGCTCCTGCGCGGACGAGCGAGAAGACTTCGTAGGCACCGCGATGAATGCCCGGCGCCCGAGGACACAGGATGTCGGAAGCACTATAATCGGTGGCTCTTGCAGCCTGCACGCCGGTCGCTTTTGGGCGCTAGGCTCGGAAGATTTTCTATGATCGGCCAAACCCTCTCGCACTACCGGGTGCTGGAAAAGCTGGGCAGCGGTGGCATGGGCGAGGTTTTTCTGGGCGAAGAC
>QHWL01000506.1 GCA_003222555.1 Acidobacteriota bacterium
AAACCGGCGAAGCTGATCGAAGGAGGCTTCGAGGCGGGCGAATGTCTCGTTAATCACGGCGGCGAGCCTCCCGACCTCATCTTGCTGATTCGGTACGGACAACCGCTCATGGAGCCGGTCGGCCGTAATCCGCCGCGCTTCTTCGGCAATCTGATCGATGGGTTTCAGCGCTCGTCGAGCCAGGACGTAGCCCCCGACGCCAGCCAGCGCCGCGACAGCGGGCAATCCCAGTATCAATACCGTCAGGATTTCCCAAAGTTGGGTCCGTAGTCGATCCTCAGACCGAGCAACTCTCAACACGCCGGCGAGACCGCCAACGGTCGCGGTGCGCGTCAGCGTCCGCCAATGGTGCCCGTTCGCAAGAACGGACTCATAGTGAGGCTGCGTGGACGCGGCACTCAAGGCCGGCGCTGGCAACGTTGCGGACGCACTCGACCGGTAAAGCGGCTCGCCGCTCGCCGACCAGACTTCGATGCCACGGTCCTTCTCGTCGCCCGGGTCGTGATGTCGGTCGGTTGCCCATGCGAGACGGCCCTCAGGCGTTCGCGTGATGAGCGCTTCCGCCGTCTCGAAGTCCTCGTACAAGTCGTCATCGAGCTGCTCGAGAAACTCGTGCCGCACCGTGACGAACGTCGCCGTCGCATAGAGCACGAGCATCAGGCACAGAACGACCGTGTACCAGGCGGTGAGACGGAGGCGAATCGAAGGAACCGGCCACCGCGGGCTCATGGCTCGCCTTCCTTCAACACGAACCCGACGCCCCGGACCGTGTGTATGAGGCGCTGGCCCGCTTCGGCATCGACCTTCTTCCGGAGTCGGGCCATTTGCACGTCGATCACGTTGTCGAGTGGCGTCGCTCGGCGAGGCTCTCTCCACACCTCTCGCGCGAGCATTTCACGTGACACCAAATGACCCTGGTGGCGCAGGAGATACTCGAGCAGTTCGAACTCGCGAACGGTGAGATCGAGGAGACGATCGCCCCGCACGGCCCGACGCGTCACGAGATCTAATTCGAGATCACCTGTCTTGAGGCGAAAGACCTCCGGTGAACGGCCTCGACGCAGCAAGGCGCGGATGCGAGCCAGCAGCTCGGGAAGCGCAAACGGCTTGATCAGGTAGTCGTCAGCACCCAAATCCAAACCAAGCACGCGATCCTCGAGGCCATCACGCGCCGTGAGGATCAACACCGGCGTCTGGAGATGCCGTTGTCGTAAGGTTTGCAGAATCTCGAGGCCGTTCCGTCCTGGGAGCATCAGGTCCAGGACCACCAAATCGAAGGCCTCTGCGTTGGCGCGAAGGAATCCCTCGCTGCCAGTGGGCGCGACGACGGTCTCGTAGTGCTCGCCCTGGAGGGCGGTCACGAGAACCTGGGCCAACTTCCGTTCATCCTCGACAATCAGGATTCGCACCTCACCCGCATCTTAGCCGGGCGCTGCGGGCCCCGAACCTGACTTTTGTGTCAGGGAAGGCGCCGCGGACTTGCCATCGAAATTGGAAAGAGAGGCGCCCGGGAAGCGCGGGGCGGCCTGAAGAGCTTCTGATTTCTCCTTAAAAACTCGCGGCATTCTGTGGGCGTTCGGGGCAAGCCGAAGCGTGTGCCCGACTATGCGCCAGACGACGTGCGGGTACACTTCGAAATGCGGACCACAACTTGACGATACCGACCGCACTTCAACACCTCACCCGTGATGCATGGCTGCTCTTCGCCACGCGATTCGTCCGGTTGTTCGCGTATGGGTCGTTGTCGGTCGTGCTCGTGTTCTACCTGGTTGGCGTCGGACTGAGCCAGCCGCAAATCGGCGTGCTCCTCACGCTGACGCTCGCCGGCGACACCGTCGTTTCGCTTGTTCTCACGACTCGCGCGGATCGAGTCGGACGCCGCCGCATGCTCATGGCGGGTGCGGTGCTCATGGCAGCTGCGGGGCTCGTCTTCGCATGGACGAGGAATATCTGGCTCCTGGTTCTCGCGGGAACCGTTGGCGTCATCAGCCCGAGCGGTCAGGAAGTGGGGCCGTTTCTGCCGATTGAGCAGGCGGCGCTTTCCCACGTGGTGACCGATCGGACCAGGACCGAAGTGTTTGCCTGGTACACGCTCGCCGGCTCGTTGGCGACCGCGCTCGGCGCGCTGGCGGGAGGCGCCGCCACACGCGTCTTGCAGGAGGCGATGATGCAACCTGTGAGCAGTTACCGGATGGTGGTGGTTCTGTATGCGGCGCTGGGCGTGATCCTTGCCGTTTTGTTTTCTCGGCTGTCGCGCGCCGCCGAGGCCACCACACTTGGCGAGAAGGAGGCGTTTCGAGCGACCTTCGTCGGCCTCTCCGGACTCGACCGATCGCGCGATGTCGTGATGAGGCTGTCGGCTCTATTCGCGCTGGACTCTTTCGGAGGCGGCTTCGTCGTTCAGAGCTTCGCGGCGTATTGGTTCTACCTGCGGTTCGGCGTCGACCCGGCAACGCTCGGCGGGATTTTTTTCTGGGCGAACATCTTTGCGGGGATCTCGGCGTTGCTGGCGTCTCGGCTGGCTTCGCGCTTCGGTCTGATCAACACCATGGTCGCCACGCACTTGCCTTCCAACATCCTGCTCATTCTGGTGCCACTGATGCCGACCTTGCCGCTGGCCGTGCTGGTACTGTTGCTGCGGTTCAGCATCAGTCAGATGGACGTGCCGACGAGGCAGTCTTACATCATGGCCGTCGTGAGTCCGGAGGAGCGATCCGCAGCAGCCGGAATAACGGGCGTGGCACGGACGATTGGTGCGGCCATCAGTCCTCTATTTGTCGGCTTCATGTTTGCTCGGCCAGCTCTGATCAACCTGCCGTTCTTCATCGCCGGCTCACTGAAAATCGCCTACGAC
>QHWL01000507.1 GCA_003222555.1 Acidobacteriota bacterium
GGGTTTGATGGTCCGGAGCTTCCTGAACATCTACCGGGCGTCGCTCGGCATCAACTCGTCGAACGTATTGACCATGCGGATCGCCATGCCGCCAAGAAAATACGCCCGCCCCGACGACCAGATCGCCTTGTATGACCGGTTGAACACCAGGCTCTCGTCGCTGCCGGGCGTCGAAACCATAGCCGTGGGCACGACGATGCCCACCGGCGGCTCGATGACCCTGCCGTACGAATTCGAAGGGGCGCCGCCCGTGGATGTGCAGCACCGGCCGACTCTGTCGGCCATCGTGATCAGTCCGGACTTCTTCAAAGTGTGGGAAGTGCGCGCGCAGCGAGGCCGGTTCTTCGCCGAATCGGACGCGGCGGCCGGTGTGCCGGTCGTGATGGTCAACCAGGCGTTTGCGACCAAGTTCTGGCCCAATCAGGATCCGCTCACCAAACGGGTGCGCGTGTTCACCGGGAATACCGCCGGTCCCTGGCTCACCGTGGTCGGGATGGTTCCCAACATCGTCCACAACAACCGCGCGCCCCAGCAGGATCCCGATCCGGTGATCTATCTGCCGTTCCGGCAAAAGCCGTTTCCGGGCGTCGCGGTTCTCCTGAAGACTCGCGTCCCGCCTGGTTCGCTGTCCACCGCCGTGCGACGTGAGATTCAGGCGGTCGATGCGGACGTGCCGATCTTCAACCTCTGGACGATGGAGGAGCGCCTGTTGAGAAACTACTGGTTCGACCGGCTCATCGGTACGCTTTTTGCCATATTTGCCGGTATCGCCTTGCTGCTCGCCTCGGTCGGGCTGTACGCGGTGATTGCGAACTCGGTGAATCAGCGGACGCAGGAAATCGGCGTCCGCATGGCGATGGGCGCGACCGCCCGTCACATCCTCCGGCTCGTGTTCGCGCAAGGCATGCGACAGGTGGCGTTTGGGCTCGTCATCGGGTTGGCCGGCGCCCTGGCGCTGACCCGCGTCCTGAAGTCGGTGCTGGTCCAGGTGTCTCCGAGCGATCCAGGCACGTTCGTCGTTGCGTCGGCGGCGCTGGCGGCGGCGGCGGCGTTCGGGTGTCTCGTGCCGGCGCGACGCGCCATGACTGTGGAGCCCGTCGTGGCCTTGCACCACGAATAACGAACATGGACATCGCGCGCCCGTCGAATGTCCGGAGGAAGCGGATCCGTCAGGCTCTCTATGCGGGCGCCACCTGCGCGGTCATTCTTCTGATCACGCTGGGGCTCTCGCGTCTGAAACCGGCGGCGCCCAGCGTCGAACGGGCGTCGGTGTGGATCGACAGCGTCAAGCGCGGACCGATGGTCCGGCAGGTCAGAGGCGTCGGCACGCTCGTGCCCGAGGACATCCGCTGGGTGCCCGCCACGACGCAAGGGCGGGTCGAGAAGATCATTCTTCGGCCCGGCACCCCGGTAAAACCGGAGTCGGTCATCCTCGAGCTCACCAATCCCCAGTTGGAGCAGGAACTGCAGGACGCCGAGTTGAAGGTGAAATCCGCGGAAGCCTCGCTGCAGAATCTCCGCGTGCAGGTGCAGAACGATTTCCTCCAGCAGAAGGCGACGGCGGCCGACGTCGCTGCCGCTTACAACAAGGCGAAGATGCAGGCGCAGATGAACGAGGCGCTCGCCAAGAACCAGCTGGTGTCGATGCTCGTACTCAGGCAATCTCAAGTCGATGTCGAGCAGCTCGGCATACGAGACGACATCGCGAAGCAGCAGCTCGCCGGTTACGAGGAATCGATGAAGGCGCGTCTTGCCGTGCAACAGTCGGACCTCGATCAGGCGCGCGCCGTGATGGCGCTCAAGCGGCGGCAACGCGACGAATTGAAGGTTCGTGCCGGCCTCGACGGTGTGCTCCAGCTCGTGCCGGTCGATGTCGGGCAGCAGGTGGCGCCCGGCACCAACCTGGCGAGGGTCGCCAATCCGAGCCGGCTCAAAGCCGAGATCAAGATCGCCGAAACACAGGCCAAGGATATTCTGATCGGCCAGAAGGCCGAAGTCGATACGCGCAACGGCGTTGTCGGGGGACTTGTCGCGCGGATCGATCCGTCAGTCCAGAACGGCACCCGCACCGTCGATGTGACGTTGACGGCTCCGCTGCCGAAAGGCGCTGTCCCCGATCTCAGCGTCGACGGCACCATCGAGCTCGAACGTCTGCCCGACGTGCTCTACGTCGGCCGGCCCGCCGTCGGGCAGGACCAAAGCGCCGCGACGCTGTTCAAACTGCAGGACGACGGTGTTGAAGCCGGGCGCGTACAGGTCAAGCTCGGACGAAGCTCGGTGAACACCGTGGAGATTCTGTCGGGATTGAAAGTGGGCGACCGCGTGGTGCTGTCTGACATGTCGGCGTGGGACACCTTCGATCGCATCCGGCTCCAATAGGAGAATCCGAACATGAGCGACAACAAATCCCAACCGCTCATCACACTCGAGGGTGTGACGAAAGTCTTTCTCACCGAGGAAGTGGAAACACACGCGCTCTCGGACATCCGGCTCGAGATCCAGAAAGGCGAGTACGTGTCGA
>QHWL01000508.1 GCA_003222555.1 Acidobacteriota bacterium
GGCGCCGCGATAAAAGACCGTGCCGTCGCGCTCCACGCCCGACGGCAGCCGCACCGCGAGCTTGTCGCCCAGGCGCACGCGATCGATGTAGGTTTCCTCGACGTCCGCGCGCACCCACAAATCGTCGGGATTGATCAGCGTCACGACCGGCTGTCCGGGGTTGACCACTTCGCCAATACGTACCGCGCGCGTGTCCACGATCCCGTCGATCGGCGCCTTGAGCTCGGTATAGGCAAGGCGCACCTCGGCCTTCGCGCGCTGCGCGACGGCGGCTGCCTGCTGGTGCTGGTTGGAGACGACCTGGCTGCGTCGCATCGCTACCTGCTCGGCGTTCGAGCGCGCGAGCGCCACGGTGGCCCGTTGCGCGTCCACCTGTTTCTTGAGCGCGTCGAGCTTTGCTTGCGCCGCGTTGTTGGCCGTTCGGGCCTGGTCGAGCTCCTGCGGCGAGACGACGCCTTCCTTCGACAGGTTCTGGGTCCGGGCGTAGGTCAGCCGCGCGTTCTCGAGGTCGGCGGCCGCCGCATCGACCTGCGATTCGATCGCGGCCAGGGTGGATTCGGCCTGCCGGATCTGATCGGTCGTCTGAAGCTGCTGATACCGCAACGCCGCTTCGCTCTCCTGGACCTGCGAGGTGAGCCCGGCCGCGTTTTGTGCGTAGTACGCGCTTTCTGCCTTGAGCTCATCGGGCGTGATGACGGCGAGCAGTTGATCTTTCTTGACCTGATCGCCCTCAACGATCAGGAGCTGTCTGATTTGTCCGGCGATCTGAGGGCTGACGACGACGTCGTTGGTCGTGACGATGCCGGTGAGCACGAGCGCGGTCGGGGGACGGTAATAAATGTAGTAGACGGCGCCGGCAATGGCCAGCGCCGCGAGCAGCGGGAAGAGCGCTTTTTTCATCGTGGCGACTCAAACATGTGTATAAAACAAATGTTTGACTTCTGTCAATGCCAGGACCGTACGTAGTGTCCGGCTTTAGCCGGACCCGGCGCGGCTCATCAGAGCAGCTCGGTGTTCACCCATTGAAGATACTTGGGCCCAAGGTGGTACCCTCCTATCACGGCAGCGGGCAGCATGGCGTCCGCGACGACCGCCAGGAACGCGTGGCTCACCGCCAGCATCAAGAGATTGGGTTCGCGCCGGAACAGCGCGCACCACATCCAGCCGCCGGAAAACGTCATCACAACCAAACCCGGATTCGGAAAGTGGACCAGGGCGAATAGAGCGGCCGCCGCCTGTGGAGCGCGCCTCGTCAGCCCCCCGTCCAGGAGCCGTAGCAGGATGAATCCCTGCAGCGCGTACTGCTGCGCGAATCCCCACAAGATGTAATAGCCGAAGTTCAAGAGCAGCCGCTCGAGGGACAGCCGCGGCGAGCTTAGAATCAGCCCGACCGCGACGACGACGCTGGCTGCGATCGCCGTCGGCGGCAATATCATACGGGCGGCGCGGGCAAGATTGTCGAAGCGGATACCCAATCGCTGGAATGAATCTCGATGTAAAACGTTCGAAACCAGCATCCACCCGACGATAAGAATTCGAAACGTCAGGTCCATCCCTGGTGTGCCCGACGGTTGGACCAGCCAGATGAGCACGAGCACCGAACCGGTCACGGCGACGACTTCGACGATCGAAATCCAGCGTAGCCAGCGCGGAAGATCACGCCGCGAGATCGCCGGATCTGGAGTGGTGTTCGTTCTCGCGTGCATTCAGATGCTCCGCTTCAGCGCTAGTTGCGGTACGGAATCCCGCTCCTTCCCGCACCGTTCAAGCGTACTGCTCTTCTTCGTGTTTCTTGCACTGAGCTATCTCGGGCTGAGTGTGCACGCCGCGCGAGTGCGGCTCCGATTGGCGATTGACGGCTTTGCCGGGGCATTGGTTGTGCCGGTCGCACTCTTGGCGGGGGCTCTCGCCTATGCCCTCGCGACAGGGCTTCCCATCGAGCCACGCGCCGGGCCATACACGGCGTATCTGCTCATCCCCGCAGTGCTCTTGATTGGTGGACGACGCTCGACACGTCCGTCGCCGCGCCGTGTGCTCGCCACTGCCACAGCGCTCTGGCTGCCACTGGAGTTCCACCTGCTTCCCTCGCTCCCGCTACCGCCGCCAAATGGGTCCGACGCCATCCGGCTCGTGGGAATCGTCGAGGCGTTTTACCTTTTTCTCGTAGCGCGACCGATCGGCGAAATTGGTTACACATTTCTGCTCGACCGGCGCGATTGCCTGTCCGCGGGCCTCGCATTCGCGGGGTATGCACTTGTGGCGTTACCGCTTGGTTTGGTCAGCGGCTTTCTGACCTGGCACCCGCGGCTCGACGCTGCGAGCGTGCTGTTGATGCCGGCGGTCATCTACTTGACCACTGCTGTACCGGAGGAATTCCTGTTCAGGGGACTGATTCAGAATGTCTTCACACGGATCGCCGACCCTCGGGCGGCCCTACTCGTGGCATCGGTGGTGTTCGGCCTGGCTCACCTGCCAGACTTCCGGTACGTGGCTCTAGCCACGTTGGCAGGCGTCGCCTACGGCTGGGTCTACGCACGGA
>QHWL01000532.1 GCA_003222555.1 Acidobacteriota bacterium
CGACCCCGCGAGGAGGCCGATGGCGGGGATGGCAGCGGCAGACCGCATGCGACTTGGCGCTGCAAGCAGACCGCCCGTGCGGGTGGTGAATCACCACAAAGGAGACAAAGGACACAAAGGGCTAAAACCTCAGGCGTTTCCTTAGTGTCCTTCGTGCCCTTTGTGCTGAGCCAGCGCAGCGAGGTCGCAGATTCTGCCGAGTATCAGACGCTACCCGCGGCGATTCCCGCGTAGTAGTCCTGCAGCGCGCAGACGCCGAGACCCTGCTTGCGCAGGCCGCGGATGGCGCTGACGGCTGCCGCGGCGCCGGTGAGGGTGGTGATACACGGCACCTCGTGCATCATCGCGGCGCGCCGCACCGCGCGATCGTCGAAAAACGACTCACGGCCGAGCGGCGTGTTGATCACCAGATCGATCTTGCTGTTGACAATCTCGTCGGCAATGTTGGGACGTCCTTCGTTTACCTTGAAGACGACGTCGACCTCGAGACCGTACGCGCGCAGGAAGGCCGCGGTCCCGCGCGTCGCAATCAAACGGAACCCGAGCTCGGCGAGATCGCGCGCAATCGGCACGAGATTCGCCTTGTCGTCGTTATTGACGCTCACGAATGCGGTACCATGTTCCGGCAGCCGCTGTCCGACCGCGAGCTGGGCCTTCGCGAAAGCGACGCCGAAGTTCGTCGATCCTCCCATCACCTCGCCGGTCGATTTCATCTCGGGTCCGAGAATGGTGTCGACGCCAGGGAAGCGAACGAACGGGAACACCGGACTCTTCACGAACACGCCCGCCACCTCGAGATCCCGGGTGAAGCCCAGGTCGGCGAGCAACCGGCCGGCCATCACTTTCGCCGCGACCTTGGCGAGCGACGTGCCGGTCGCCTTGGAAAGGTAGGGCACGGTCCGCGACGCGCGCGGGTTCACTTCGAGGACGTACACCACATCGTCTTTAATGGCGTACTGCACGTTCATCAGCCCGATCACCTTCAGGGCACGGGCAATTCTGCGCGTGTGCTCGCGGATGGTCAGCAGATGGCGCTCGGGACACAAGAAAGGCGGCACGACGCACGAACTGTCGCCCGAGTGAATGCCCGCCTCCTCGATGTGCTCCATGATGCCGCCGATGACGACGGCGCCGGAGGCATCGGCAACCGCGTCGACGTCGAACTCGAAGGCGTCCTCGAGGAATCGGTCGATGAGAATCGGGTGTTCGGGCGACGCGTCGACCGCGTGAGTCATGTAGCGGTCGAGCGTGCCGACATCGTACACGATAGCCATCGCCCGCCCGCCGAGCACGTATGACGGCCTCACGACGACAGGGAATCCGATGACGGCGGCCACCTCGCGCGCCTCCTGACGCGAGGTCGCCGTGCCGCTCGCCGGCTGCGTGATGTTCAACTCCGACAACAAGCCGGCGAAGCGCCGACGGTCTTCAGCCAGATCGATCGAGTCGGGCGACGTCCCGAGAATCTTCACGCCCGCCTCCTGGAGCGCGAGCGCGAGCTTGAGCGGCGTCTGGCCGCCGAACTGGACGAGACACGACACGTCGCCGCCCGCCGAACGCTCGGTTTCGACGACCGACATGACGTCTTCAAAGGTGAGCGGCTGGAAATACAGGCGGTCGGCCGTGTCGTAATCGGTCGAGACCGTCTCGGGATTGCAGTTGATCATCACCGTCTCGAGGCCCTCTTCCCGCAACGCGAAGGCCGCATGACAGCAGCAGTAGTCGAACTCGATGCCCTGGCCGATCCGGTTCGGACCGCTGCCGAGGATGACGACCTTGGGCAGGGTGCTCGGATTCGCCTCGCAGGTCGACTCGTACGAGCTGTAGAGATACGGCGTGAACGACTCGAACTCCGCCGCGCACGTGTCGACCCGCTTGTAAACAGGCTGGAGCTCCTGTGAAGCACGTCGTGCGCGGACCACGGGCTCGGTGGTCTTGAGGGCCAGGGCGATCTCGGCGTCGCCAAAGCCGGCGCGTTTGAGCCGCCGCGTCACCTCCGGCGTCAGACCATCGACGCCGGCCTTCGACGCCGCGCGCCGCATGTCGACAATTTCAGCGAACTGGCGCAGGAACCAGGGATCGATCTTGGTCGACTCGTGGACCTGCTCGACCGTCCACCCGCGATCGAGCGCGCGGAAGATGTCCCACATCCGGCGATCGGTCGGCACCCCCAGGCGTTTTCTGAGCGCGCCGTCGCTTTCGGCCTCGCCGCCGGGCGCGCCTGCCGCCCGGTCGCCATCGGCCGGCGCAAACAGCAGGCCGGTCCTCCCGAGCTCGAGCGACCGGACGCCCTTCATGAACGCTTCCTTGAAGGTGCGGCCGATGGCCATCACCTCGCCGACCGATTTCATCTGCGTCGTGAGCGAGCGATCCGCTTGCGGGAACTTCTCGAAATTCCATCGCGGAACCTTGACAACGACGTAGTCGATGGTCGGCTCGAAGGATGCCGGCGTCAGGCGCGTGATGTCGTTGGGAATCTCGTCGAGGTGATAGCCGAGCGCGAGCTTGGCGGCGATCTTGGCGATCGGAAACCCTGTGGCTTTCGACGCGAGCGCCGACGAGCGCGATACGCGCGGGTTCATCTCGATGACGACCATCCGGCCGTCGGCGGGATTGACGGCGAACTGGATGTTCGACCCGCCCGTCTCAACGCCGACCCGGCGGATGATGAGGCGCGCCGCGTCGCGCATCCGCTGATATTCCTTGTCGCTGAGCGTCAGGATGCTGAGCGTCAGGATCGGCGCCACGGTGATGCTGTCGCCGGTGTGCACGCCCATCGGGTCGATGTTCTCGATCGAGCAGATGACGACGAAGTTGTCGGCGACGTCGCGCATCACCTCGAGCTCGAACTCCTTCCAGCCGATCACCGATTCTTCGATGAGGACTTCGTGGACCGGGCTCAGCTCGAGACCCCGTTCGGCGAGATCGCGGAACTCTTCGATGTTGTACGCGATGCCGCCGCCGACGCCACCGAGCGTGAACGACGGGCGGATGACCAGCGGGAAGCCGAGGGTGCGGGCCAGGTCCACCGCTTCGGGCAACGTGCGGGCGAGGCCGCTCCGCGGCACGTCGAGGCCGATCGACCGCATCGCATCCTTGAACTGCAGCCGGTCCTCCGCGACCTTGATCGCCTGGATCGATGCCCCGATCAGCTCGACGCGATATTTGCTCAGCGTCCCGTTGTTCGCGAGGTCGACGGCCAGATTGAGGGCCGTCTGCCCGCCGACCGTCGGCAGCAACGCGTCGGGCCGCTCGCGCTCGATGATGGCCGCGACGACCTCGGGAGTGAGCGGTTCGACGTAGGTGCGATCGGCCAGCTCGGGGTCGGTCATGATCGTCGCCGGATTGCTGTTGACGAGCACGACCTCGAGTCCTTCGGCACGAAGCGCTTTGCACGCCTGGGTGCCCGAGTAATCGAATTCGCACGCCTGGCCGATGACGATGGGGCCGGAGCCGATGACGAGCACGCGCTTGAGGTCGGTTCGTCTCGGCATTCAGCGTTTCTCGATCAGCTCGATGAACTCGTCGAACAGGTAGTCGGCATCATGGGGGCCGGGCGAGGCCTCGGGATGATATTGGACCGAGAACACGGGCCGCGTCCGGTGGCGGAGCCCCTCGACGGTCCCGTCGTTCAAGTTGACGTGGGTCACCTCGACATCGCCAGGCAATGACGACGGGTCGACGGCAAAACCGTGGTTCTGCGACGTGATCTCGACCCTGCCGGTGTGAAGCTTCTTCACCGGATGATTGGCGCCGCGGTGGCCGAACTTCAGCTTGAATGTCGCGCCGCCCATCGCCAGGCCCAAAATCTGATGGCCGAGGCAGATGCCGAACACGGGTACGTTCGCCGCGACGAGCGCCTTCGCGTTGTCGATCGCGTAGGTCAGCGGCGCGGGATCGCCAGGTCCATTGCTCAAAAACACGCCGTCGGGGCCGCTCGCCAACACTTCAGACGCCGGCGTGGTCGCCGGGTACACGCGCACGTCGCAGCCGTGGGCGCTCAGCCGGCGCAGGATATTCCACTTCATGCCGAAGTCGTATGCGGCGATCTTCAGGCGGCGCGTCGCCCGGCGTTCGGGCGGAACGCCGAACTCGCTGGGATCTTCGCTCGGCCAGTCGAACGGCCGCTCGGAGGTCACACCGCGGACCAGATCGGACCCTTCCATTTTCGGGATGGACCGGGCGCGCTCGACGAGCGCCAGCCGCTCGAGGCCGTCGCCGGTGGCGATCACCCCGCGCATGACGCCGCCCGATCGCAGGCGGCGCGTGAGCGCACGCGTGTCGATGTCCGCGATGGCCACAATGTGATTGGCGACAAGATAGTCGCGGAGAGTGCCCTCAGCCCGCCAGTTGCTCGCAACTGGCGACTCCTCCCGTACGACGAACCCGGCCACCTGCGGCGCGCGCGATTCGACGTCGTCGCCCGCCACACCGTAGTTCCCGATTTCCGGACACGTCATCGTGACGATTTGTCCGGCATACGATGGATCGGTGAGCACCTCCTGGTAGCCGGTCATGCTCGTGTTGAACACGACCTCGCCGCGCGCTTCGCCTTGTGCGCCCGCGGCCACGCCGCCGAAGCATGTGCCGTCTTCCAGTGCTAGGGTGGCTTCCATTGGTCCTTGGTCCTTGGTCCTTGGTCCTTGGTCCTTCGTTCTTGGTCCTTCGTTCTTGGTCCTTAGTCCGTCCTTGGTCTTTGGTCGTCCTTGATCACGCACTAAATGCGTCGGTCCGCACCAAGCGCTAAGGACCAAGCGCGACCAAGGACCAAGGACGGACCAGGGACTAAGAACCAAGGACTAAGGACCATTATCTTTCCAACGAAGCCGTCACTCTATTCTGTCCCGGCGCCACGATGCGTACCGAGGACGTCCAGCGACGATAGCCCTCGCGCTCCAGTCGAACAGCGTGGTCGCCTGCCGGAACCGCCGGGACGCTGAGAGGCGTCGCGCCGGCGAGCTTTCCGTCGATGAACACCGTCGCGCCCTGGGGCCGCGAATCGACCGTCAGCGCACCAACGAAT
>QHWL01000019.1:0-19916 GCA_003222555.1 Acidobacteriota bacterium
AGACGCATGGGAACCTCCCTTGGTGGTGGCACACGCGAGATCCTGAGCGCCGCGCCTGCGCTTGTCAATCAATTAGATGAGTGCGAGGCTACGCGTTGCTACGCTAACAGAACGGTCCTTGGTCCTTCGGCCTTGGGCCTTGGTTCGTCCTTGGTCCTTGGCGTCCCTGGTCCTTAGTCATTAGTCTTCAGTCTTCGGCCGTTCGTCCTTCGGACGCTTGCGCAGGGGGGACCAAGCGCTAAGGACGAAGGACGTCCAAGGACCAAGGACGACCAAGTACCAAGGACGGACAAGGGACAAAGGACCAAGAACCAAGGACCGGAGCCGCTCCGCACTCGGCCCTGCGCGTGCTCCCGTCTGCCGCATGAGTCGCGCCGCTCGCAAATGTTCGCAGCACCAGCAGGTTTGTGGCCGCGCGCGCGGGCGAGGGCTCCGGCTGCGGAGCATTTCGAACTCGCGCGCGTATTATGGCGGCTGGTTGCCGTCCTTGCACGTCAAGCCAGGAGCCGCCCCGGGTAAGCCTTGACGCTCTATCCAGCCGCAGCAGTACCGGCCGCACGACGCTGGCGGCGTGTACACGCTCTTGAGAGTCTTGCGGTATTCGGGATACAGCGTCTGAGCAAACCCCAACGCGGCTTCCTTCGGAATGTTGTACGTCCGGACCATGTAGTTTTCTTCCGGGTTCTGCCCCGGGAGGTAATGCGGCACCTTGCCCGTGTCTTCAAGCGATGGGATTTCGCTGGCGGTGTTGCAAGTGCTTCGGGGGTTGGCGCCCTGCCTGGCGTTTGGATCGAATTCCCAGACGCGACTCACCACGTGAGGCTCGGTGAGATAGATCGGATCTTCCTGCACCGTCGTGAGCGTGAGCAGGTTGTCGTGCCGCGTGATCATGACGGTGAACTCCGAGCGGTCGCTGCCAGGAATTCCGACGCCTCGCCGGATCCACGCCGTCTTGACGTGCGTGGTGTGCGCCACCAGCGTGTCGCCCTCCCAATGCCCAGTGGTGAAACCCGATGGCGGATGCCACGCGTTCGCCGACGGGTGCGGCCGTCCATCCATCCAGATCCTGATCGTGTCGCGCAGATAGTCGCCGCCCAGCACCCAGGCAACGACGCGGCCGTCATCGACCTCGCTCCAGATTCGCAGCTCGAGCGGCCGGTACTGTCCCACCCAGGGTGACTGGGCGAGGCACTGGCGTTCGATCGTGGAAGGAAGGCTCGAGGTGTACAAGAGCGCCTTGGCGCGCCCCTCGTCACTCATCGGCATGCCGGTGAAGTCGCCCATGAACGAACCGGGGCCGCGTTCGATGTAGTCCTCGTACATTCGGATCGAGTACGAGCCACCGAGCTCGACCTGTGCAAACGCCGGCACGCTCACCACCGTCAGCGCGCTCAGCAGCACGACTATCCGCCTGAGGGTCGTTCCGTTCATCAGAAACTCCACTCGAATCGCTTCACATCAGAATCGCGCGTCGCACGGCGTCGGATCCCACTTGCTGGTGTCGTTTTCGAGCTTGTAGTGGATCGCCGTCTGGAACGGAAGCTGGAGGTAGGCCGGATCGTCGACCACGTTCGTGTTGACCAGCAATTTGCCGCGGTTCGGCAGCGTATGCACATCCCAGTATTCCGTGAACACAGCCCGCTCGCTGTAGGGAACGCCGTTCTTCCGCAAATACCCCGGTCGCAGATTCGTTGTCACGGTCTTGAGCGTGCCAAACCGTGGGCTGCCGCGGCCACCGCCGCGCACAATCCATTCTGCAGCTGTGGCACCCTGCCAGCTCCGCGGTCCCGGCTGGGCCCCTGCGTTCGCGAAGCGGAGCAGACGCGTTTGCATGCCGTAGTCAGTCTCGACTTTCAACGTGTTGTCGTCGACCCATGAAATTCGCATGCGGATCGGTCCGCGCATCAGGCCCGGCGCCCCATAAGCCTTGCACTGCTCGCCGGCAGCCTCGTCCC
Source organism: Acidobacteriota bacterium (assembly GCA_003222555.1). Classification (GTDB taxonomy): domain Bacteria; phylum Acidobacteriota; class Vicinamibacteria; order Vicinamibacterales; family CAVVIG01; genus JAHFUJ01. The sequence goes on from QHWL01000019.1 coordinate 1,956, forward strand.
TGGCCGGATCCCACGCCTCGGCGACGTGCTGACCCTGACGATTCAACGGAATGCTGACGATGTCGCCCTTCGAAGGAGTAATCATCCGCCAGCGCCAGTCTTCTGAAATGACCGCCACCCATTGACCAGTGAGATCGATGGGCGCCGGCGCGCGTGCCGATGCGGGCGCGGCGTTTCCGCCGCGTGCTTGTGCGCGTGCGCCTTTCGCCAGCACCAGCGGAAGCGCCAGCGCCAGAAGAAACAACGACAGACGCCTCACGAGTGGGACCCCTTCAGGCTCTGGTAGATGGCTTCAACGAACATATCCGTTGTCCACGGTCCCGTGTCGTGTCCATAACGGCCACGATATCCCCGGGTGGGATTGGCGGCCTTCACCTGATCGAGCGTCATGCCGTTCTCGATCATGCGCTGGATGATGTCGGTGATCACCGTCAGCATGTCGCGGTATTCCACCACCTCGGCGTAATCGGAGACGTACCCGTGACCGGGGACTACCATCGTGCCGCCTGGTTTGAGGACCTGTGGAATATTCGGAACGACAAACTCCGTGAGCAGACGATTGAGCGCCTCGAGCTCGCGCTGAATGCTGCCGCCTCTTGCCCGATCGATGACGGGGAACTGCCTCAGATCGACAATGTCGCCGGTGACGACGATGTCGGCCTTGCGGAAGAGCACCATGATGTCGCTGTCGGAATGCGCGCCAGTCTGCCGGATGACCTGGATTGCGTCGTCATTGACATACATCGACCGAAATCGCGAGGTGAATGTCTCGCTCGGCCACATATTCTAGGGAAAAGGCGATTGGCTTCCCGTCGGCGCGCTCATTCGCCGCAGCACGTTCTCGTGGGCGAGCACCGTCGCGTGATTCCCGAGCGCGAATGGGTCGAAACTCATCGAAACGCCGGCGTTACCGATGACGGCGTTGCCGCCGACGTGATCCGCGTCCGCGCTGGTATTGATGATGAGACGGATCGGACGAGGCGAGATCGACTTGACGGCTTCCAGAAGGTTGTCCGCCCTTTCACTCGAGCCGCTGTCGACCAGAACGAGACCATCGGGCCCAACGTGGACGGTGACGTTCGCGCCGGCGCCGAAAATGACGTGGACGTTCGGCCGGATCTGAATCGTTTCGAGGCCGGCCGTGATTGTCGAAGGATGCTGCTGCGCGAGAAGTGCCTGCGCCCCCTGGTGCTCACCCAGAAGAAGAACCAGCGCCATCAGCCAGACCGCTGCGCTGCCGGACCAGTTCGGATACGAACGCATGGTCCAGATGATACGTCATCAAGTCGACCTCCGTATAATGCTCCATCGGCTATCCGTCCATCTGAGCACCAGGGGAGGAACGAGGGGACCTCAGAGCGGGAATAAACTCAGTAAGTGCGTTCGTGAAAGCGGCCGGCAGATCCGGCTCATGGAGGTCCTATGCGTCACGCGATCCGTCTGATGGTTTGCGTCGTGCTGATCCTTCTAGTCTCGATCACGACGACGTGGGCTCAGGCCACGGCGCAGATCAACGGGACCGTCGCGGACTCGAGCGGCGGCATCCTGCCGGGCGCGACCGTCACCGCGACACAAACAGACACCGGCTTCCGCCGCGAGGTCGTGACCGATCAGACCGGTTCGTACACGCTGACTAGCCTGCCGGTCGGACCGTATCGCCTCGAAGTGGTGCTCTCCGGCTTCCGCACGTACGTGCAGACCGGGATCGTGCTGCAGGTCAACAGCAATCCGGTGATCCCGATGACGCTGCAGCTTGGCGCGATCGGGGAAACGATAACCGTCACATCGGCCGCGCCGCTCGTCGAGACCCGCAACCCTGCCGTCGGACAGGTCATCAACAACGCCCAAGTCCAGGCGCTGCCGCTCGAGGGCCGCAACGTGGCCTCCCTCGTCGTCCTGGCTGGTGGGGCGGTCGATATGGGCAACCCCTCGAGCCGCAGTCTGACCCAGAGCCGCGGCATCGCGGTCGCCGGCGGCCAGCAGTTCGGTGTGCAGTATCTGCTGGACGGTGCGTTCCACAACAACTGGTATGACGGCGTCAACCTCCCGCTGCCCTTCCCCGACGCGATGCAAGAGTTCAGTGTGGAGACGAGCTCGCAGAATGCGCAGAACGGCGTCAAGGCCGGCGGCACGGTCAGCGTCGCGACGAAGGCAGGCACGAACCTGTTCCACGGTGACGTGTTCGAGTTCGCACGCCACCATCGCTTCAACGCGACCGCCCCGTTTGCGGCGATCAGTCCTGCCACGGGCAAGCGCGCCAGCGATGGTCTGGTACGAAACCAGTTCGGTGGCGTGCTGGGCGGACCGATTGTCCGGAACAAGATCTTCTTTTTCGGCGCCTATCAGGGCACGCGCGCAACACAGACGCCCGCCGACATCGTGACGTTCATCCCGACTGCAGCGATGCTCAACGGCGACTTCTCCACCGTCGCCTCGGCGCAGTGCCGGGCGCAGGGGAACCTCGCGCTCCCGGCCGCGTTAGGGTTCGTGAACAACCGGATCGATCCGGCGCTGCTCAGCCCGGCGGCGGCGAGGATCGCCAGGATGCTGCCCACGACCAGCGACCCGTGCGGCCAGATTGCGTATTCGCGTCCAACCAGGCCCAGGGAGGGCCAGCCGATCGCGCGCGTCGACTGGCAGCTCAACAGGATTCACGCGTTGTTCGTCCGGTACATGCTGTCGACAACCTTCTGGGAGCCGTCATTCGAGAACGCGAACGGGAACATCCTCGCGGCGACTCTTGGCGGTCGCGACAACACTCAACACTCGCTGGCGATTGGCGACTCAATGGTGCTGAGCAATGCGATCGTCAACAACATTCGGCTCTCGGTCAATCGCACGAGCGTCGTGCGGACGCACTCGGAGCTCTTCGGGCCAGAAGACGTCGGCATCAAGATGTTCACCTACATTCCTCACTACATGAACATCACCACTACAGGCGCCTTCTCCATCAATACGGGCACCGAAACCTTCTCGTTTTACAAGCCGAACACGTACTCCCTTTCCGACGACCTGACGATGGTCCGCGGGAATCACCAATACGGCGTCGGCGGCGCCGCGGCCATCTCCGATTGGAGGACGGAATCGAACGTCCGCTCGATGGGTCCGATTTCGTTCAGCGGCGGCGTAACCGGCCTGCCGCTCGCCGATTTCCTGCTCGGGCGCGTTTTTGAGTTCCGGCAAGCGACGCCGTTCCGACAGGACATCAAACAGCCGTACTTCGCGCTCTACGGCCAGGATGCCTGGCGGGTGTCATCGAGCGTCACGCTCAACTACGGGGCGCGCTGGGAGCCCTGGTTCCCGCAGGATAGCGTGGACCGCGCGGTCTACAACTTTGACGCCGAGCGGATGCGGGCCGGGACTCGCAGCACGGTGTACCCGCAGGCGCCGGCCGGCCTTTATTATCCGGGCGACCCCGGATTCCCGGGCAATTCCGGCATGAAGACCGTGTGGTCGAACATCGCGCCTCGGGTGGGCGTTTCGTGGGATCCGAAAGGCGACGGTCGCACGTCGCTGCGCGCCGGATACGGATTGACCGGCGATTTCGTGACCGGCCAGTTCTTCTTCGATTCGCGCTCGGCCCCACCGTTCGGGTTGGAACAGCGCCTCACCGGCACTCTGCTCGATGACCCGTGGGGTGCGGTTGGCCGAACCAACCCCTATCCGGTCTCGGTGGGCGGCGCAGACTACCCATACAGCGCCGCCTTGTACTCGCTCTTCATCTCGATGCCCTACGACATCAAGACGACGCGCAACCACAGCTGGAACGTGGCATTTCAGCGGCAGGTCGGCGATAACATGGCGTTCTCGACGACGTACCTCGGCAACCACATGGTCAACATGTGGGGCGTTGTCGACGGAAACCCGGGCGTGATCCCCGCGGGAGCCACGCCGACCGGGCCGTGCACTCTGAAGTTGCCGGCCGGCGGCACGCAGACGTTCCCTGACTGCTCTGCGCCGAACCTGTTGGATCTTCGGCGTGAGCTCAGCCAGCTGAATCCTGCGGTCGGGCAGTACTACGGGTACCTCGATTGGATCACCGACGCGGGCTGGCAAACCTACCACGGGCTGCTGCTGTCGTTCCAGCGCCGGTCGGCGGGTGGGATTACGACCAGCGGCAACTACACTGTGTCGATGTGCGAGGGCCTGATCAGTCAGGGCCAGGCGCCGCTCAACGTCGCCACGGGGTACATGAAGCCTGTGTCGCTGATCAATCCGCCCTCAGACGCCGAAAGGCAGGCGATTTTCGACGAGGACAAGGGACGGTGCGGCACGTGGCGGAAGCACATCTTCAACCTCACCGCGAGCGTCGAGACGCCGCAGTTCGCCAACACGGCTGCGCGTGCGCTCGCATCCGGCTGGCGACTGTCCGGCATCTTCCGCGCAAATTCGGGTAGTCCGTTGACGGTCAGCACGGGCACCGACCGAGCCCTCTCCGGTATCCAAGCCGCCACGCAGCGCGCGAACCAGGTGCTGGACAATCCGTACGGGAACGGGACGGTCAACAACTGGCTCAATCCGGCGGCGTTCGCGCAGCCGGCGCTGGGCACCTATGGAAACTCCGCACGCAACGCCTATGACGGTCCCGGGCGCAAGGTCGTCGACTTCTCGCTCGTGCGGTCGTTCCGGTTCAGGGACGGGCAGGGGATCGAGGCACGCGTGGAGGCGTTCAACGCGTTCAACTGGCTGCAGCTCGGCCTTGGGCCGAACCAGGGCGACCCAATCACGACCCTGAGCAGCGCCACCTTCGGGCGCATCACATCGTCGGGCGATCCGCGCATCATGCAGTTCGCCGTGAAGTACGAATTCTGATGGGAGATAAGAAAGCTGGGCCTCCGCGTTGACGATCGACCATCGTCAGAAGGCATCGACGCGGCCAGGCGATCGCCTCGATGGTGATGTCCAACGGGATCATGGCGGCCGTCGCAGCGAGCAACGCCTCGGTTCTTCGCGCGCAGCGTAAGGTCGTTCGCCGTGTCGACCGATAGCGGTACTGTGGACGACACTGCACTGCCCCAGTCCTGGGCTCCCTTATCAACGCCGCCCTCGATCGGCCGTATCCTGGTCGTCGATGATGTCGGTGGGAATGTGAGTCTCATCACAGCCCTGCTGTGTCGAGATGGGTACCTCGTCTCGAGCGCGACCAACGGACACGATGCGCTCAAGGCAGTGGCGCGCGACCATCCGGACCTCGTGCTCATGGACGTCAGGATGCCGGGGCTCGACGGATTCGACGCGTGTGAGGCCTTGAAAACCAATCCCGCCACGCGCCTGATTCCCGTCGTCCTGATGACGGCGCAGCAGGATACCGAGGATCGGATTCGCGGGATTGAAGCGGGCGCCGACGACTTCATCACCAAGCCGTTCAACGCGCACGAGCTTCGCGCGCGCATCCGTTCGCTGGTCAGGATCAAACGCTACACGGACGAACTCGACACGGCTGAGTCTGTGATCGTCAGCCTCGCACTGACCATCGAAGCGCGCGATCGATCGACCGAGGGTCACTGCCAGCGGCTCGCGGCGTATGCCTCGGCGCTTGGCCGCGCACTGGAACTCGATGGGGATGACATCGCGGCGCTTCATCGCGGCGGCTTCCTGCATGACATCGGGAAGGTCGGCATTCCCGATGCGATCCTGCTGAAGCCGGCGCGACTGACTCCGGACGAGTACGAGACGATGAAGCGGCATGCGATTATCGGCGAACGCCTGTGCGGCGAGCTGCGATCCTTGCGGCGGGTCAAGCCGATCGTCCGTCACCATCATGAGCGTCTGGACGGCAGCGGGTATCCGGATCGGCTCAAGGGCGACGCCATTCCGCTCTTCGCTCAGATCATGGGTATCGTCGATGTCTTCGATGCGCTCACGACCGCGCGCCCCTATAAGCCGGCGCTGACCGCGGCGCGCGCGTACGAAGAGCTTCAGATCGAAGTGCGCCGCGGATGGCGGCGCGCGGATCTGGTGGAGCAATTCGAGCGGCTCGGACGCGAGAATCGCTTGCCGCGCGTTGGTTCCCGTGACGCGTGGAGTGACTGAAGCACCGACGTCTTACTGCGGCCAGGTCGCGTTCGGATCGACATTCATCACCGACTGCACCGGCGTGCGCGGGATCATCGGCTTCAAATACGGTCTGCCTACGCTCTTGTGGCACGAGTAGCAGCTTTCGAGCATCGTCTTGTAAGCCGCAGCGAAAAGCAGGCTGTCCTTTTTCTCGATCGCAGACTTGACGTCGGCGAGGCTGCTGGTGTCGATGCCGTCGAAGATGCCCTTGATGTCGACGTCCTTGCCGTCCTGCTGTCCGCGTACGACCGGCGACTTGCGAATCAGCCAGATCATGTGACTGCGGGACTCGTCGAAGTAGAACTTGGCGAGCTCCCAGTTCCGGCTCCGGCCCGCGAACCACAGGCTCGTCCAATGAAATTGCACATCCATCATGATGTGCGAGTTCGACGGAAGGAGCGCCTTGAGCTGCGCAACCTCGCCAGGCAGGCTTTCCATCGTCGGCAGCGGGTTGCGCCCCTGCTGCGCCGACGCGGTGGGTATCAGGCCCTGGCGCCATCCGCGGTCGATGCCGACACCCAGCAGAATGCCGAAGGCCACGAGGCACGCGCTCCCAATCCAGATCCTCTTCGTCATACCACCTCCTGTGGTGAGATAAGTCGCAGCGCTCTGTCGCGCCTCGGTCGAAGAAAGCGTCAAGTGCGGCCGGAAACCTCGCGCGCGGCGCGCAGGCCGGACGCGAGCGCGCCTTGCATCCAGCCGGGCCACGAGGACAGGTGCTCACCGGCAAAATGCACTCGCCCCTCAGGCCGCGTGGCCACCGGATAAAGCGTGCTCACTTGGCCTGGCAAGTAGACGGCAAACGCCCCTCGTGCCCACGGAGCCTCGCTCCAACACCAGGAGAATCCGCCCTCGAAATTCGCGCCCATGCCCGGGTAAATCCTCTCAGCTTCAACGATTCCATGCTGGATACGCTGGTCCGGCGTCAGACGTTCGAGGCGACGCGCGAGATCACCGAGCGTGTAGAGCATCATGATGCCGCGCTCGCCGGGCTGCCCGAACGTCGCATCGAAAGTCTCAATCTGGTCGAGAATCGCAAAGCCACTTTGCCCTGACGTCGCCCAATAACGGGTGGCCGATTGGAGATAAATACGGGTCGCGGCGGAATAATTCAGTTGCTCGATCGCTCGCCGCTTGGGCGAACTGAACGACGGCGAGACATCAATCCCGCGAAGGACCGTAAATGGAATCGCGCAAATCAAGAAATCGCCACGAACAACTTCGCGTCCGCTCCCACGTTGCACAATCGCCCGCACGCCTTGCTCGTCCTGCTCGATCCTCGCGACCGGCGCACCGTAGCGAATCCGGTTTCCGAGGCGAGCGGCAAACGCAGCAGGAAGGCGATCGTTGCCGCCGTCAATCTTATCGAAACGCTGAATCGGCTCCTCGGGCCCGACGTTGTGAAGCGCTTCGACCAGCGAATCGTCATCCCAGACAGCGTTCCCCAGGCTCCCGCCGGCCTGGCTGGACGGTCCCAAGATCCGTTTCCCTTTTGTGCGACTTTGCGTCGGCTCATCCGGCTGAAACGGGACGAGCTTCAACCCGAACTCAGCGACGTACCCGCGGGTCAAGTCGTGGGCGTCGGGGATACGGGCTGCACCGGCTTCGGCGTACAGGCCATCTGCGAAAGGATCGCGCAACGTATAAACGCGACCGCCCGGGCGAAGCTGAGCGTCCAACACCACGACTTGATGTCCGGCCTTGACGAGCTCGTGAGCCGCAACGAGCCCGGCCAGACCGGCGCCCATGACAATTATCCGCCGCGGCTGCTGCGCCATCGCAATCTGCCGCTTGCCGAAGGGAAGCCGATCGAATGGCGTGAGGGCGAGCCCTGCCGCGGTGAGCAGATGCCGCAGAAAGTCGCGTCGATCGACCAGGTTCACAGGACCTCAGCCGGCAAGATGTAGCTCAAACTCTCACCTCGGTGAATCGATGAGTTCTCGCTCATAACCGGAGTCTACTTGCGATCGCATCGTCGCGATCAACATTTTGCCAGAGGAGTCGGGTTGACTGCCCCGCCAGTTGCGAGTAGCGTATCGCGCGAGTCCGAGTCATAAGCAGGGAGGGCTGTCATGGCGCGAATGATCGACTGGCGAGATCGCAGTCACATGTCCAGGCGCGCTCTCATGAAGAGCATCGGAGCCGCGGCGGGAGCGGCGATTGCCCTGCCCCGCCTTGCCGCGGGGCAGACGGCGCAGAACAGCGCGCCGCCGACGAGTACGTTTCCGACGCAGCGCGATTACACACCAGGGGCGCCGCCGGTCAGTTATCCGGATCCGGACGTCTTGACGGTTGACCCGGCCTTCAATCAGCTCCGCGTCAACAACACGGCGATCCACCGTCTCTGGACCGGCGCCATGTGGTCCGAAGGACCGGCATGGTGCAGTCAGGGCAAGTATCTGGTGTGGAGCGACATCCCGAACAACCGGCAGCTCCGCTGGCTGGACGACGATGGCCGCGTCACCGTGTTCCGGAGCCCGTCGAACAACAGCAACGGAAACACGTTCGATTTTCAGGGCCGTCAGGTTTCATGCGAACACACCGGGCGCCGGATCGTGCGGTACGAGCATGACGGCTCCATCACCGTCGTCGCCGCTGCCTACATGGGGATGCGCCTCAACTCGCCGAACGACCTGGCGCCGCACCCCGACGGGAGTTACTGGTTCACGGATCCCCCCGCCGGTTTCCAGCTGTACGAAGGCGCGCCGGAGGCCCAGGGAGGTCCCGGAAATCCCCAGGGTCGGCTGAGGTCGACGGTCGGGCAGCTCGTCGGCGTCGGCACGCTCAAGCGTGAGATCACCACGGCGAACGTCTATCGCGCCGATCCGAGTGGCAAGGTCGACATGATGATCAGCCAGATGCAGCTGCCCGGCAACCCCAATGGAATCGCGTTCGGGCCGGACTACAAGAAGCTGTACGTCGTCACAAACGGGATCGTGCACAGCTTCGAGCTCGACACCAACAACAAGCTGAGCAACCAAAAGCAGTTCAGTGATTTCATGATCGACGGGGTGCAGTGCCGCACCGATGGCATCAGGGTCGACATCAACGGCAATCTGTGGTGCGGGAGCAACGCCGGACAGCGCCTCGGCTACAGCGGCGTCACCGTGTGGTCGCCCGAAGGGAAGTTACTCGGACGAATCCGTCTGCCGGAAACGTGCGCGAACCTCGCGTTTGGTGGCCCCAAGCGCAACCGGCTGTTCATGACCGCTGGGCAGTCGCTGTACGCCGTCTACGTCGCCACGCAGGGCGCATCTCCAGGCTAGACCCGGGCGCCAATCCGTTCGATTCAATGGCTAGTCTGCCCGCCCCCTTTTTCTGCTTCCGCTCTTCCTTCAGCCGTCCAGCCGGGAAGATCGAAGCCCGTTGTGGGCGCGCGTTTGCCGTCCAGCTGGGTGCAGACTCGGTTGTGTAGCCAATGTGTGCATTCTTGGCGCGGGAGCGTTCTTTGTGTCTCTCAATAGGCCAGTTGTGTGTCTGAATAGACCGCCTGCATCTCTGTCTCGAAACGTGCCGGCTCGCACAGCTTTTGTTAATGAATTCAAACCTCCTCGGTCTTACTCGGTGCGCTTCCCTGCCGAAACGTGTGCGGAAACGTGACACTCATCTGCGGTCTCACATTCCGCCAAATCGTCGCTAACACATTCTCCAACAGCCAGTTGTAGCGCGATCCTAGAGTGGTCCCGGCATTGCTCCGCCAGACCGCAGTGGATCACCTTATCGAACTCGGCGCCGAAGTCGCCTAAATGCGGCCCAGTCCTCGTCGTTCAGGCGTAGTCGCGTTTGCAGCGATAGCAATCGGGGCGGGAGTGCTCCTCGGGTTCGCGGGCTGGCCGCAGCCCCACCGCACCCTTGAATTCTCCGGACTAATCCTGGCGGCGATTCTGACCTCAGCTCTCGCAATGCAGCAGTCGACCACGCAGGACTGGGCCACCATGCCGCCGTCCTTCGTCATCGACTTCACCTCGCTGCTGCTCCTTGGTCCTCACGCAACGATGCTCGTCGCAACCGCCGGGACGGTCACGCAAGGGCTCACGGATTCACAGGGCTCGCATCCGCCCCGCCGAATGCTCTTGAACGCTGCCACCATCATGATGGCGACACAGGCAGCGGGCTTAGCGCACCGGGCGCTCGGTGGCACGATGGGCCACTTCATGTGGCCGGGGCAGGGAGTGCCGATCGCGGTTGCTGTTGTCATGTATTGCTTCGTAAAGAGCGCTTCGGCGGAGATCATCGTGCCGCTCTTCACGAGACAACCGGTCAATCAATCGTGGCCGAAAAGCATTCTCCAGGGTTGTCCGAGCTACTTCATCGGGGCCAGCGTCGGTGTGGGACTCGTCGAGGTAATCGACCACCGAATGTGGGAAGTTTTGCCGGTAGCAGCAGTACCACTGTATTTCGTCTACCGTGCGTACTGCGCCCACCTGAACCGACTCGAAGAAGAGCATCGGCGTCGGGAGGTCATCGAGTCCCTGGATCAGGGCATGGCCGTTGTCGACAGCTGCGGCCTGGTCACGCTCTGGAACGATGGCCTCGAACGGATGCTGGGCTGTCCGCGTGAACGAGCGCTGGGTCGTTCACTCGCCAGGGCGATGCCAGTCCTGGCCAAGACCAACCTCCCGCGAGCGATCACCGATGCTTTGACCGATCGGAGTCCCCAGACGCTGGCGCATCTTGGGTTCCCGTCGGCTGCCGGCGCACGGATTCTACAGGTCAGAATTCTCCCCGTTGTCGGTGGCGTGACGCTGCTCTGGCATGACGTCACGGAGCGAACGCAGGCGGAACACGCACTCAAGCGAAGCGAAGAGCGGTTCGCACTCGCGGCGGAAGGCGCGAACGACGGGTTGTGGGCGTTGGATCTTCGGCGCAAGGAGTTCTACATCTCAGGCCGATGGAGGGCAATGCTTGGCCTGCCCGAACCCGCCGGCATCGGCCGTCCCGAGGAATGGATGGACCGTGTCCATGCCGACGACATCGCTCCGCTCAAGGAGGCTCTCGAAGCACATCTCACGGGCAAGACGGATCACTTTCAGCACGAGCACCGGATCCGCCACGAGGACGGCACGTATCGGCGCTTCCTCTGCCGCGGTATCGCGGTGCGGGGCGTCGGCCGTCGCTCGACCCGCATCGCAGGATCGCTGACCGATACGACGGAGCGAGCGACCGCTCAGCAGCAGCTCCGCAGCGCCGCATTTCTCGACCCGTTGACCGGGCTGTGCAACCGCGCGGTCTTCGTGGAGGGGCTCGGGCGTCGCCTCGAAGAGCTCAAAGAGCGGCGCGGCGGCAGCCGATTCGCGGCCCTCTATCTCGACCTCGACCGCCTCAAGGTCGTCAACGACAGTCTCGGCCACCTGGTGGGCGACGAGCTGCTGACGGCGGTGTCGCGTCGCATCGAGTCGTGCCTGGGGCAGAGAGACACTCTCGCGAGGCTAGGCGGAGACGAGTTCGCGATTCTGCTGAACGAGGTCGGCGACGCGACGCAGGCCAACGTCGTCGCGTTCCGCATTCAGGAGGCGCTGAGCGCGCCCTTTTCAATCGGCGGGCGGGAAGTATTCACCTCCGCAAGCATCGGCATCGCCTTCGGCCAGGCCCAGTACAACAACCCTGACGAAATCATGCGCGATGCAGACACCGCCCTTTATCACGCGAAGAAGCGCGGCAAGGCGCGCCACGAGCTGTTCGATGCCGACATGCACGCGCGCGAGCTCGACCGGGTCGGCCTCGAGAACGACCTGCGCCACGCCGTCAACCACAACGACTTCGAGGTGCACTATCAGCCGATCGTATTGCTGGCCTCGGGGATGTGCGTCGGATTCGAATCCTTGATCCGATGGACGCGTAACGGTAAGCCCGTCTCACCGGTCACGTTCATCCCGCTCGCTGAGGAACTCGGAATCATCGAGCCGTTGGGCACCTGGGTGCTCCAGCAGGCGTGCTCCACGTTCGCCGACTGGCAGCGACGATTTCCTGCCGGCCGGCTCGACTACATCACCGTCAACGTGTCCAGCCGGCAACTCATGCAGCAGAATTTTTTCTCGCTCGTCGAGCAGGCTGTTCACAACGCCGGATTGAAGCCGCGCGACCTCCGCCTCGAAATCACGGAGACCGCGCTGATGGACAGCCCCAACGAGGCCGCGAAACTGCTCCGCGAGCTGCGCGAGTTCGGTACGAAAATCTATCTGGACGATTTCGGGTGCGGTTACTCGTCGCTCAGTCACCTGCACAAGCTTCCAGTCGACGCGCTCAAGATCGACCGCTCGTTCGTGAAGAGCCTGTTGCTCCCCGACCGACCAGCCATCGTCGAGAGCATCCTCGCGCTGGCCCGAACGATGAAGACGAGCGTCGTCGCCGAAGGAATCGAGGAGGAGGTGCAGGCGTGCGAGCTGGAGCGCCTCGGGTGCACGCACGCCCAGGGTTACCTCTTCTCGCGTCCGCTGTCGACCCGGGCTGTCGAGGAGCTCCTTGTGGCCAACCGTCCGCTCGGCCCCAAGAAAGTCAAGCCATCTGACCCCGTCGCCACGACCGGAAGCGAGCCTGAGTTGTACTCCCCGTCCACACCTTTCGAGTGGCCGAAGGAATTGCATCCGGCATGACCCGTGAGCGTGATTGGTCGCAGACACTGCGACGCTCGGTCGAAATGACTACGAACTCCTGCTCGAAACACTTGCCGCCAGCGCAGGTACCCCTCCCCGTTCCGATCAGAGGAGCGGGCGACATTTCGTCATCAGGCACCCTCCCCGTTTCGATCGACTGACGGGAATCTACCTATTCCGTGAAGCCGCTTCGGCGGTGCCTGATAGCGGCTGAGAGTTTTGACCGAGTATGATCGGCCAAAATCTGGAGGAAGGCACCGTGCGGCCCATTGTTCTTTCAGCTTGCGGCCCGCCTGACGCGTCATGTTCATGTGGAGAGGAGTCTCATGCACACTCCGAGGTTGATGGCCGTGCTCGCGCACCCCGATGATGAGTCCCTCGGCGTGGGAGGCACACTGGCGAAATACGCGTCCGAAGGTGTGGAAGTCTTTCTCTTGACTGCGACGCGCGGTGATAGGGGCCGCTACCGAGGCCATCGCCCCGACGATCGTGAGCATCCCGGTCCGCTGGCCCTGGCGAACATCCGTGAGACGGAGCTGCGCGCTGCCGCGTCGGCGTTAGGCGTGCGCGAAGTGTCGTTGCTCGACTACCACGACCAGCATCTGGACCGCGCGAACCCACGCGAAGCCGTCGCGGGCATCGTCAAGTACCTGAGGCGGGTTCGTCCCGCCGTCGTCGTGACGTTCGGACCCGACGGTGCTTACGGGCACCCGGATCACGTCGCGATCTCTCAATTCACCACTGCGGCGATCGTCGCGGCGGCGGACCCCGCCTTTGCGTTCGACGGCGTCGAGGCGGGGATGGTGTCGCATGCCGTATCGAAGCTGTATTACATCGCATGGCCGCAATCGACGTGGGGCGCCTACGAGGCAGCGTTCAGGAAATTGTTCTCCACGGTCGACGGCGTTGAACGGCAGGCGACGCCGTGGCCTGATTGGGCGATCACTACCGTGATCGACACACGCGAGTTCTGGTCCACGGTCTGGTCGGCGGTCTCATGCCACGAGTCGCAAGTCACCGGCTACGATCGGTTGAAGGACCTGTCGCCGGAGCACCACGAGGCGTTGTGGGGCTCGCAGTCGTTCTATCGCGCGTTCAGCACGGTGAACGGCGGGCGAGCGCGCGAGACAGATCTCTTCGAAGGGATCCTCAAGTGAGGAAGAACATCGCCAGCAAGGAGTCCGGACGTGGATAGCAATTCCATTCGGCATTCGCCCCTGGCGATGGACGCCGAGACGTTTCGCGCGCTGGGACATCGACTCGTGGATCAGCTCGCCGAATTCCTCGAATCACTGCCGCGCGGTCCCGTGACCCACAACGAATCGCCCTCGGCGGTGCGCGACGCGCTCGACCTCACGGGCCCGCTTCCGGAATCGGGAATGGACCCAGGGCCCCTGCTGGAACGGACGGCGCAGCTGCTGTTCGAGCACTCGCTGTTCAACGGGCACCCGCGCTTCTTCGGGTACATCACCGCGCCACCGGCTCCGATCGGGATTTTTGGCGACTTCCTCGCCGCGGCAGTGAACCCGAACGTTGGTGCCTGGACCCTGTCGCCGGCCGCGACCGAGATCGAGTCGCAGACGGTGCGATGGATCGCCGCCCTCATCGGCTACCCGGTCGATTGCGGCGGGCTGCTCGTCAGCGGCGGCAACATGGCGAACATCGTCTGCTTCATGGCCGCGCGCGCCGCGAAGGCCGCCTGGAATGTACGCGAGCACGGCGTCGTCGGAGATTCGGGACGCAGGCTTCGCGTGTACGTCTCGGCCGAGACACACACGTGGATTCAAAAGGCCGCAGACCTTGGGGGTCTCGGCACGGGGTTGATCCGGTGGATCCCGACTGATGCCACACTCCGCATGGACGTCGCCGCCTTGCGCCGGCAAATCGAAGCGGATGCCGCCGCGGGGGATGTGCCGTGCCTCGTCGTCGGAACTGCCGGATCGGTCAGCACGGGTGCCGTCGATCCGTTGCCGCACATCGGCGCGCTTTGCAAGGAGTACGGCGTATGGTTTCACGTGGATGGAGCCTACGGTGGCTTTGCGGCGGCACTTCCTGAGGTTCCCGATGATTTGCATGGGCTGAGCCTGGCCGATTCGGTCGCGGTCGATCCGCACAAATGGCTCTATGCGCCGCTCGAGGTCGGGTGCGCGCTGGTGCGCGATCAGGAAGCGCTGCGCGCCACCTTTGCGTACCACCCGCCCTACTATCATTTCGAGGAGCGTGCGACAAACTATGTCGACTACGGCCCGCAGAACTCACGCGGCTTCCGTGCCCTCAAAGTGTGGCTCGCCCTGAGGCAGGTTGGAGCCGCGGGTTACCGCAAGATGATTGCGGACGATATCCGCCTGTCTCAGGCGATGGCTGAGGCGGTTGGCCGGCATGCGGAGCTGCAACTCACCACACAGGACTTGAGCATCACGACGTTCCGCTACCTGCCGAGCGATCTTCGATCAAACGTAGGAGAGCCGTCGGTCGAACGACATCTCGATGCGCTCAACCGCGAGCTGCTCGATCGGCTGCAGCGCGGAGGTGAGGCATTCGTCTCCAACGCCATCGTCGGCGGCCGCTACGTGTTGCGCGCCTGTATCGTGAACTTCCACACCGCTCGAGCGGATGTGGAGGCCGTGCCGGAGATCGTTGCGCGAATCGGACGAACTGTAGACGCCGAGTTGCGCCCGCGCAGCGACCAACCATGAGACGTTTAAAGATCGTCTTCACCGCAGCCGGCGTTTGGGGCGGCGGACGCGACGGCCGCCGGGCCCGACCTGCTTCCACCGGAGCTCGTCGAGCGCAGGGTTTATCTGATTCGCGGCCACAAGGTGAGGCTCAGTCCAGATCTCGCGACCCTTTATCAAGTAGAGCCCCGAGCGTCGGATAGCGCGAACAACTTGCCAATGCCTCAGTTACTGCTTCTTGCCAATCACAGAGCAGCGGTACACTTCATCGGTGGGAAGCAGCGTCACTTCACCCGCCGCGGCGGCGGCGAGAATCTCGGTGTCTGACGTGAACTGACGGCAGCTCGCCGGATGATTGAACACGATCTGGACCTCCTGCCACAGCGGGTTGAACCCGTCCCCCTGAATGGCGTCGAGCACGCTGACGAACATCCCGCCGTCGGGCAGCCAGCCGTCTGACTGGTAGATCACATTGATCGAGCCGTTGTGCCCGAGATTGGAGCCTTCACCACCAGGCGGCACGTCATAGCAGTTCGAAATGGGCCTTTAGCGCTCCTTGCGCCAGGGCCGTCCGGTGATCGAAGTAGGATGAGCCGGCTGGAGAAGAATCGAAAGACCCCGCCACCTGGGCCGTAACCGCCATTTAATGATGACGGCTCTGACACGGGTGTGTCGGCGCTCCTTGTATCGCGCGTCGTCGCGCGTTTGTCTGAGCGTCGCACGACAGGGGATGAAGGGTAGTCACCTCTGGGTGATTCCGCCATGCTCGACCGCGATCCTATATTCGTATTCGTCAGCGGCGCTGTCGCAGAGGGCGAGTGCGTGTCCGGGAACGGGTCTTCGGTCAACTCGCCCCGCTTGACGCGGACTATCCTCTAGCCGTGCGTCATGTGTCTGTTTTTCGAAGGACCTTCGAATTGTGATGCTCCAGTGAATTGCAGATTTCAAGAAAGCAGACGACCTCTATCGAGCCGCTTGCCGGGCGCACGGTTTGCAGTGCCGCTGCAAGCGTGAACAGGAGGTAGCTCATGAAGCGGTCATGCAGACCTCAGCTGGTGCTTGGTGGTTCGGTTCCCTCAATTGTCGCCATCGCGTTGTTCTGGTGCGCGTTCGCGCAACCATCCATCAGCTACGCCCAGACTTCGGTCGACGTGGTGCGTCCCCGGATAGATCTCACGCCAATGACGCGGCTCACGACGGTCGTCCCGCTGGCCCTCGTCACGCCAGCGATGGCACAGAATATCGGGCCCGGATCCCACCTCCTGATCGAGATTCCCGGCGCGGGGACGTTCGGCTGCACGGCCAACTTCGTGTGGGCGAGCGGCGCGACGCAATATCTCGGTGCCGCCGGTCACTGCTTTATTCCGGAAGGCACGACGGCAACACACGGGCCCGGAGCCGACTACGACGCCTCGGGTGTGCAGGTCAGCGTCTGCGTGAGCAACTGCTCATTCGGTGGCGAAACCGGCTTCGTGCTCACCGGCGATCTCGTGCAGCTTGGCGCGGTGGCCTACGCGCGTCAGACCGCCGCCGATGGCGATCTCGGCAACGATTTCGGCGTGGTCACCATTCCCGCCGGCCTGGCATCCCTGATTCGACCATCGATCCCGGTGTTCGGCGGACCGACGACGGTGGAGGAAGTCGCGCAGGGCCAGCCGCTCTGCCACTATGGAAACGGCGTCATCGTCGGGGAGACATTCCTCACGATGGCCCGCATTGGTGTCGGCGCCGGCTCCACGCCCACTTACTGGATGGCTGATCTTGCGGCCGCTCCGGGCGACTCGGGCTCCGCAGTCGTCACATGCAGCCTCAGTGTCACCCACGTGGGCGTCGCATTCGGCATTCCGACCGGGTTCGTGTTCGGGACCACGACTGCCCGCGCGATTGAGATGGCAGGCGAGGCCGGTCTCTCGCTGGCGCTGGTGTTCCCGTAACACCGCGGGTGACCGGCTCCAGTCCTCGCCCTTCGAGGGCACGCCGTCCCAAGAGCCCGCTCGACAGATACGACTGAGCTACGCCCTCGCGCCGATTCGAGGGCGGAGGCGTTCCTCCCGTGCCCGCACTTGCAAATGAAATATATCTGGAACTTCTTGTTTTAGGCCTGAACGGCGCGATCGTGGAGTGAGCCTGACGAACGGGTCTGCGACCGTAGGTCACCGCAAGTCGGGTCAAGTTGCCGGCGGCGTCATTCACGAAGGCATTTTCTATCCAGCCATATACGACAGCCGAACTGGTCAGATCAGTCGCCTTGGTTCGCTCGGAGGTGTCTCGAATGTATTCAGTGGATTTGCTACTGCGATCAACAAGTTTGGCGAGGCAGTCGGTTATTCTTATCTGGACAGCACCAATCGACATGCGTTTCTCTACAGAAATGGAGTCATGATCGATATTGCATCTCTTGGATTTGGATATAGTGACGCGTTTGACGTTAACCCTATCCCCTCTCTGACCGAAGCTAACACTCGTTCCTCTCCGCTCCCCTTGGTGCTACGTCACCGGTCACCTCTGGGTGAGTGTGCAGCCGCATCGAAAACATTATTTTCACCTGCAGCATGGACAATCCCCGTCCGGGGGCAGCTGGGGTGATGACATGACCAAATCTGCAGCTTGGCGATCGTTTGTTGGCGCCGTGGTAT
>QHWL01000019.1:19984-20528 GCA_003222555.1 Acidobacteriota bacterium
TCCCGGCGGGAGCTGGGTCGAGATCCGCGGCGGTCGCCGACTTCAATGGAGACGGCGTGGCCGACCTGGCTACCGGCAACGCTTATGCCGACAGTGTTTCGGTGTTGTTGGGAAATGGCGATGGGACGTTCCGGTTGCCCCAAACCTTCGCCGCGGGCCGTGTTCCCTGGTCCGTGGTTGCGGCCGACTTCAACGGCGATGGCGCACCAGACCTCGCGCTCGCCAACGCCGGTTCATTCAACGACCCTGCTAACACGGTCTCCGTGTTGCTCGGTAACGGCGATGGGACGTTCCAGGCGCCGCAGAGCTATGTGGCAGGCACTCGACCCCAGTGCGTGGTCGCGGCAGACTTCAATCGTGATGGAATACTCGATCTCGCAACGGCCAACAGCGGCGGCGCCGCCGTGCTGCTGGGGAACGGCGACGGAACGTTCCAGGCGATGCGGTCCTTCAGCGCCGGCAGCTCTCCGTCCGCCATCGCCGCCGCCGACTTCACTGGCGATGGAGTGCCAGACCTGGCGGTGGCCAACTACGGGGGGTTCGG
>QHWL01000020.1:0-10738 GCA_003222555.1 Acidobacteriota bacterium
TGATTGCGGCGTCCGGCATCCGCACGCTTATCGGCAGGCGGATGTTCCTCGGCCTGCTGCTCCTCTCGTGGTCCCAGTTCTTCGTCAGGGCCGTGCAGTTTTACGCCGCCGCGAATCTGCCACAGATCCTCGCGGGCGACGGGGTGGCGGCGGCATCGTTCTTCGCGCCGACGCCCGCGACGTTCCGCGACTTTTTCGACAAGCAGGATCTGTTCGTGTTTGTCGTCTCAGTGTACGTCGGCGCCGGTCTCATCGCGAACGACCGCCGCGCCAACGCGCTGCAGATCTATTTGTCGAAACCGCTCACGCGGGCCGAGTACGTCTTCGGCAAGCTCGCCATTCTGATGGCGTTCCTCCTGCTCATCACGTGGGTGCCGGCGATCATGTTGCTCATCGTGCAGATTCTGTTCGCGGGCAACTTCACGTTCGTCCAAAACAACTTCTATCTGGTTCCGGCTGTGACGCTCTTTGCCTTCATCGAAGCCGGCGTGGTGTCGGCCGCGATGTTGGCGCTCTCCTCACTCTCCAACAGCGGCCGCTTTGTCGGCATCCTGTACGCCGCGCTCATCTTCTTCAGCCAGGCCTTGTTCGGCGTCCTCGCCTTCGTCACCGGCGATTCGAGCCTTTCGTGGATCGCGATCACTCACGATCTCGCTCAGGTCGGCGACGAGATCTTTCGCCTGCCGCTCCGCTACCGCACGCCGTGGCCGGTGTCGTTGCTGATGATCGTCCTGCTCGTCGTCGCCTCCGGCCTGGTGCTCGAGCGGCGCGTGCGCGGAGTGGAGATCGTCGCGTGACGACGTCCGCGATCGTTGCTGCCGACCATCTCTCGAAATGGTACGGGCAGGTGATCGGCCTCAACGACGTCACGTTGAGCGTGCCGTCGGGAATCACCGGCCTGCTCGGGCCCAATGGCGCGGGCAAGTCGACGTTCATGAAGCTCGTGACCGGACAGCTCATGCCCAGCCAGGGCGAGATCGCGGTGCTCGGCGAGCCGATCTGGCAGAATCCGGGCCTCTACTTCCGCCTCGGGTTCTGTCCCGAGCAGGACGCCTTCTACGAGCGGATGACAGGCCTCGAGTGGGTGACCGCGCTCGTGCGGCTGAACGGCGTCGATGAAGCTCGGGCCACCGAGATGGCGCACCGGGCCCTCGCGACGGTCGACCTCACCGACGCCGCAGGCAAGAAGATCGGTGCCTACAGCAAGGGCATGCGCCAGCGCGTCAAGATGGCGCAGGCTCTCGCGCACGAGCCCGATCTGCTCATCCTCGACGAGCCGCTGGGCGGCATGGATCCAATCGCGCGCCGCAGGACCATTCGGCTGATAAAGGACTGGGGCCGCGCCGGCAAGAGCGTCATCGTGTCGAGCCACATCCTGCACGAGATCGAATCGATGACGGCGAATATCCTGCTGATCAATCAGGGCCGGATCCTGGCCGAAGGCAACGTGCATCAGATTCGCGATTTGATCGACGATCATCCGCATACCGTCCATATCAAAGCCGAGCGGCCGCGCGAGCTCGCGCGGCGCTTCCTGGCCTACGACGATGTGCTCAGCCTGAAGTTCGAGGACGAGGCGGTGGTCGTGCAAACGGGCCGGCCCGACGTGTTCTACACCCGCCTCACCGAGCTGGCGGCGGCGGGCGATCTCGGCACGATTCACGAAGTGACGTCGCCCGACGACAACCTGCAGGCCGTCTTCCAGTATCTGGTGAAATCATGACGGCGCCCGCGAACGTCACGAAGCCGACCTTGCTGGCATCCACGATGCGGATCTTCGATTTGTCGCTCGGCCAGATGCTCTGGTCGCGCCGCTCGATGCTTCTCGCGTTTCTCGTGGGAGCTCCCGTGCTGCTCGCTGCTGCCTTGCGGATTGCTTCGTCCGCCGACCGCCTGGGTCTTCCCCGGATTCACGGCGCACGCGTCGGCGGCGCCGCCCTGTTCGGGATGATGATGTGGCTGCTGTACATCCGCTTCATCGTGCCGGTTCTCGGCGTCTTCTACGGCACGTCGCTCATCGCCGACGAAGTGGACGACAAGACGCTGACGTACCTGTTCACGCGGCCGATTCCGCGGGCCGCCGTCCTCTTCGGCAAGTACTTCGCCTATCTCGCGTGCACGGTCCTGCTGGTGTTACCCTCGGTGGTGCTCATCTATCTGCTGCTCGGGCCGATCGGCGGCACGCTCGGCGAAGCGTTTCCGACGCTCGTGAGCGATCTCGGGGTGTTAGCCTTGGGGCTCACGGCGTATGGCGCCGTCTTCGCGTTCGTTGGCGCGCGCCTCAAGCGGCCCGTCGTCATCGGTCTGGTGTTCGCGTTCGGATGGGAACCTGCAGTCCTCCTGATTCCCGGCTACCTCAAGCGCTTGACGGTCGCTTACTATGTCCAGGCGCTCGTGCCGCACGCGATGCCGCAGAATTCAGTGGTGAGCCAATTGATGCAGGCGCTTGCAGACGCGCCGTCCCTGCCGGCGAGCGTTGTCGCGCTGGCCGTCATCTCGGTTGTCGCACTGTGGTTGGCGGGAAGAACGGTCGAGAGGCGGGAATACGTGCTTGAACAATAGCGGCCGCGGTTCGTCTAATACGTACTGAGGTTTTCCATGACGACGCGGACCCGGTATTTCGTCATCGTTTCGCTCCTCGTGCTCGGTATCGGCGTCGGCACGGGTCTGGTCGCCTACTACGTTGGGCTGTCGCCCAGTGCGTTCGCCCAGCGCGCGGGAACCGAAGAGCTCCGGTACCTGCCGCGCGATGTGTCAGTCGTCGCTTATGCCGACGTACGCGAGGTGATGACGTCGGAGCTCCGGCAGCATCTGCGGCATGCAGTGCCGATGCAGAAGCAGGAAGACGGGCAGCGCGAGTTTCAGAACGAAACCGGCATCAACGTCGAAACCGACATCGACCGCGTCGTTGCGTGTCTCGAGCCGGACAGGACCAGCGTGTCCCCGGCGGGGATGGTGCTCGCCCGTGGCCGGTTCGATGAGGTCAAGATCGAAGCCCTCATGCGCGAGCGCGGCGCGCAGGTTGAAAACTACAAGAACAGCCGGCTCATCGTGGCCGATCACCTCGACGTCGGGCACCGCAGGCCGGCGGACGGCGGCGTTGCGGACAACCCAAACGTCCGGCCGTCCGGGCCTGACCGTTTTGCGCTCTCGTTCCTTCAGCCTGGCCTCGTCGCCGTCGGTGGCATCGGTCTCGTGCGGCACGCGATCGATCTCCACGCCGCGACAGCGGGAACGCATGGGCCGTCGGTCGTCTCGACCTGCTGCGATCGAATGCCGGCTTCCCTCAAGGTGTCGCCACCCAACTGCCGGCGATTACGTGGTTTTCGGTCAGCGGGCATGTCGATGGCGGGCTCCGCGGCGTCGTGCGCGCAGAGGCCGGTGACGAGGAAGCTGCCAAGAACCTCCGCGATGTCGTCCGCGGTCTCCTCGCGCTCGCCAGGCTGCAGGCCGGATCCGGGCCGGAGTTTCAGGGGCTGCTGCAATCATTGGAGCTCGGCGGTGCCGGTAAGACTGTGGCGCTCTCCTTCGACGTGCCCGCCCAGGTGTTCGACCTCTTGGGAGCCGCGGGCTCGACTGGACGCGAAAGACATTGACCGACGGGGACGCTGTCCTCGGCGAACTCGATCAAATCGAAGGCTATCGGGCGAGCGAGCCCGACGCGAGCCTATACACGCGGGTCGAAACGGAAGCGACCTTCGACGATGGCCGCGTCGCCAGCGCGTGGGCGTATTTCTACAATGCTCCGCTCGGGCCGAGCGCAGCGGATCGAGTCGGGGGATTATTTGAACCATCTCAAGATCAGATGATTCATTCGGCCCTTCTTCCACTCTTGATTGCCTCGATGAAATCGGCGATGACCGAGAACACGCGCTTTGTCGGCTCGATGAACTCGATCCCGGAGCGGTAGATCACGATCTCCTGGTCGACGTCGGTGATGCTGCAGTGCGCGACGCGTCCTTTGACGACGATCGAGCGGTCGCCCAGTGTGAGCCGAAAATCGTGGAGGGAATCGAGCTGAAAGGGGTAGGCGGTTTCGACCTGCGCGCCGCCGCAGCTAAGCTCCTTGATGGCCAACGGCTGGTACACCATCACCTCGCCGTGGAGCTCGCCGAGAATCTCAATCCGTTCCGAGTCGCGCTTGACCCGTCGATCGTCTTCTTCGGACGCCGTCATTGCCGGCGCGACTATACCATAAGGCTCGCACGACATTTTTCCGAGCAGACGCGAAAGCGGAAAATGTCCGCGAGCCTTTCAGTTCATCCGAATCGCGTGCTTGGCAGTGAAGATCTCCGTATCGGACGGTTCGGGCGCTTCCTCTCCCGTTTTTTGCCCTTCGTATTCCGTCGTATAAGTGAGCACCGGAATCCGACGCGTCGCCTCGTCGAGCTTCAACATCGACAGGACCTGGAAGCTTTCGCGATCTTCAATCCGGACGCACAGAATGACCAGATGCGGCTGCACGCGCTTGATCTGCGAATACGCGTGCTCCTGCGATTCGACGAACACAACGTCGTAGTGCCCCGCGTCGAGTACGGTTTCGAGCAGCCCCATAATTTCCGTGCCGCCGTTGACGATTACCACTTTCTGCGCCGTTGTGGCTGCGTCGTTGGCCCCTCGACGGCTGATGCCGGTGGTTGCCGGTTGGGAGGTCGTGGTCGATGTTTGGGTGGTTAGCATCGTTGTCCGCTCCCCGGACAGCTACGAGCATGCAGAACTCGTGCCGAGCCACTTGGCCCGGAATCCTTGTGATTTCGTGAAGTACACTTTCGAAAGTCTGCTCCCAGTCCGACTGACTCCTGAGCTGGCGCGAGTCCTGCGCGTCTAAACCCGTTCTGTTCTGGGATTTTGGCCCGGTTGCGGCGAGTGCCCAAGTACGGCACTCTCAGAGTGCCAATGTCTGTCACAACAGGACAAGTCGCGCCAATCACCACATATCGCAACTTTATTGGCGGCGCCTGGGTGCCGTCGGATTCGGGCGCTTTGTTCGAAAACCGGAATCCGGCCAATTCGGACGATCTTGTCGGCCTCTTTCAGAAATCCAGCACGGCTGACGTCGACCTTGCCGTCGATGCCGCGCGCCGTGCTTACCAGCACTGGCGGCTCGTCCCGGCGCCGCGTCGCGCGGAGGTGCTGTTTCGCGCCGCGCAGATGATTGCCGAGCGCAAAGAGGTGCTCGCCCGTGAGATGACCCGCGAGATGGGCAAGGTCCTCGACGAGACGCGCGGCGATGTGCAAGAAGCGATTGACATGACGTACTTCATGGCCGGCGAGGGGCGCCGGCAGTACGGGCAGACCGTCCCATCCGAGCTACGCGACAAGTTCGCCATGTCAATCCGACAGCCGCTGGGTGTCTGCGCGGTCATCACGCCGTGGAATTTTCCGATGGCGATTCCATCGTGGAAGATCATCCCGGCGCTCGCCTGCGGCAACACCGCCGTGTTCAAGCCGGCGACGCTGACGCCGCTGTCGGCGCTCCTCTTCGTCAAAATCCTCGAAGAGGCCGGAGTCCCGCCCGGCGTCGTGAACCTGGTGACCGGCGGCGGCGAGGAAGTCGGCGACGCACTCCTGGCGAACGACGGCATCCGCGTCGTGTCGTTCACCGGATCGACCGATGTCGGCCGCACGGTGTCGAAGAGGGCGGCACCCTCGTTCAAGAGGGTCCACCTCGAGATGGGCGGCAAGAACGTCATCATGATCCTGGAAGACGCGAATCTCGAGCTCGCCGTCGAGGGGTGTCTCTGGGGTGGATTCGGCACGACGGGCCAGCGCTGCACCGCGGCGAGCCGCGTTGTCGTGCACGAGAGGGTGTACCGTCCGTTTCTGGATCAATTTGTCGCGCGGGCTCGCGCGCTGCGGGTCGGCGACGGCGCCGATCCCCGGACGCAGATGGGGCCTGTGATCAGCCGCGCACAGCTGAACACGGTGATGAAATACGTCGAGATCGGTCAGAAAGAGGGCGCCACGCTCGCGTGCGGAGGCCATCCGCTGACAGAGGGCGCGTATGCGAAGGGCTTCTTCCACGAGCCGACGATTTTCGCAGACGTCGCCCCGTCGATGCGGATTGCGCAGGAGGAGATTTTCGGACCCGTGGTGTCGGTGATAGGGTGCCGCTCGTTCGAGGAAGCCTTGGCCATCGGCAACGACGTTCCCTACGGGCTGTCGGCATCGATCTACACCCAGGATGTGAACAAGGCGTTTGCCGCGATGCGCGATCTCGTGAACGCACCGACGATCGGCGCCGAGGTGCACCTGCCGTTTGGCGGCACGAAGCAGACCGGCAACGGACACCGTGAGGCGGGAACCGCGGCGCTCGACGTGTTCTCCGAGTGGAAGTCGGTCTATGTCGACTTCAGCGGGCGCCTCCAGCGCGCGCAGATCGACACGGCCGATCTATGACTCACGGGCTAAAACAGAAACATAGGGCCGCCGACACGAAGACTCGAAGAAGAAGGCTGATCAAGGCACCGATTAGCACATGCGCATAGCCGTTATCCCAGGAGACGGCATCGGCAAAGACGTAACCGCCGAAGCTGTCAAAGTTGTTCGGGCCGTCTGCGACGTCTTTGGAAGCCGCGTCGATCTCGAGATGCTGCCGTGGGGCGCCGATTACTATCTGCAGCGCGGCGTCACGATTCCGCCCGACGGCTATGCGATGTTGCGCGACCAGTTCGAGGCGATCTACATCGGCGCGCTCGGCGATCCACGCGTGGCCGATCACCGTCACGCGCGAGAGATCCTCCTCGGCATCCGATTCGAGCTCGACCTCTACGTGAATTACCGGCCGGTGCGCCTGCTCGATGAACGTCTCTGCCCGCTGAAGGGCCGCCGAATCGAGGACGTGAACTTCGTCGTGTTCCGCGAGAACACCGAAGGCTTGTACGTGAGCATCGGCGGGCGATTCAAGACGGGAACCGAAGACGAGATCGGCATTCAGGAAGAGCTCAACACCTACAAGGGCGTTCGCCGCATCGTCGGTCACGCGTTCGAGTTCGCGAGCGCCAACAAGTTGCGCCGGGTTTGCATGGCCGACAAGAGTAACGCCATGGCCGAAGGCCACGCCCTGTGGCAGCGCGTCTTCCGCGAGCTCGCGCCCCGCTATCCCGGCGTCGAGGCGCGGCATCTGTATATCGACGCGCTCGCGCTGCTCATGATCCAGGATCCATCGCAGTTCGACGTAATCGTCACCAACAACATGTTCGGCGACATCATCACCGACCTTGGTGCGGCGCTGCAGGGGGGCCTCGGCCTTGCCGCGTCGGGCAACCTCCACCCGGGCCGCACGTCGATGTTCGAACCGGTGCATGGCTCGGCGCCGCCGCTGGCCGGGAAGAACGTCGCAAATCCGATGGCCGCAATCCTTTCCGCGGCACTGATGCTCGAGTATCTCGGCTTGAAGAACGAAGCTGCGGCGATCGACGCGGCGGTGAAGCACGCCGTGGCCGGTGGCCACGGTACCAAAGAAATCGGCGGCAATCTGGGCACGCGCGAAACAGGGGACTACATCACTGGGGTCATACAGAAACATAAAGCTTAGCCACGAAGGCACGAAAACACGAAACAGAAGTGCCTTTCGTGTCTTCGTGTTTTCGTGGTTGCATTTGATCAGAATCGCAGAGGCAAACAATGCACATCAAGACGGTCGGCGTGCTGGGATGCGGGTTGATGGGTTCAGGGATCGCGCAGGTCTGCGCGGCCTCTGGCTACAAGACGATCGTGCGTGAAGTCGACGATGCATTCCTGCAGAAGGGCCTTGGCCGCATCAAGAAGTTTCTCGACGATGGCGTCACCAAGGGGAAGGTGACGCCGGAAGCGCGAGATAAGACGCTCGCGAACCTGTCTGGGGCGGCGACCTTTGAGGCGCTCGAGGGCTGCGATATCGTGATCGAAGCCATCATCGAAAATCTCGACGAGAAGCGAGCCGCCTACACGGCGCTGGAGAAGGTCGTGAGCGACCACACCATCGTCCTGTCCAACACGTCGTCGCTGTGCGTGACCGAGCTCGCGGCCGCGACCAAGCGGCCAGACCGGTTCGGGGGACTGCACTTCTTTAACCCGGTGCCCATCATGAAGCTCGTCGAGGTCATTCGCGCGCTGACGACGAGCGACGACACGTACCGGGCGGTCTTCACGTTCGCGCAATCGCTCGGCAAGGAACCGATCACGGCGCCCGATCGCCCTGGCTTCATCGTCAATCGTCTGCTGGTGCCGTATCTGCTCGACGCGGTGCGCTGCTACGAGAACGGCCTCGGCACCCTGGAGGACCTCGACAAGGGGATGAAGCTCGGGTGCGGCTATCCGATGGGGCCGTTCACATTGCTCGATTTCGTCGGCCTCGACACGACCTACTACATCGCGAACATCTTGTTCGAAGAGTTCCGGGAGCCGGCGTACGCGCCGCCCCCGCTGTTGAAGCGGATGGTCCTTGCGGGACGGCTCGGGCGTAAGAGCGGGCAGGGATTCTACAAATATTGAGGGCGGTCAGAATGCACGAATGCACCAAGTGCGAACGCTCAATCTGCATTGGTGCATTCCTGCATTGTTGCATTACTCTTAACGCAGGCTCTTGATCAGTCGCTCCGCCTTCGCTTTGAAATCCCGATCTTCGGGCGCCCAGTCCGGGTCGAGCGGCGCCTCGAGCACCTTCTGCAGTTCCGCGCGCGCATCGTCCTTGCGCCCCTGGTCGAGCAGCCCCTCGGCGAGGAAGAGATGCGATAAGGTATTGTTCGCGTTGTATTTCAGCGACGCGCGCAAATGCTCTTCCGCGAGCTTTTTGCTGCCGCCGAACAGCCCGGGCACTTTGAAGTACCAGCGGCCCAGCGCGCGATCGGCAGAGCCCTCCTGAAACGCCGGGTCGAGCCGGAGCACCGTCTCGAGCTCGTTCTTGATGGCTTTTCGATACCTGAGCCCCGCGCGAAGACCAAAGGACTCGGCGAGGGCCCCCATGTTGGCGGCAATCCAGAAGTGGCCTTCCGCGCGAGTTGGCGCGATCGCGGCTGCCTTGCGACCGGCGTCGATGCCGTTTTCGAGCAACGCTCGCCGTTCAGACTCCGGCGCATGGCCGCCCAGCCAGTAGTCGGCACGAGCGAGCTTCCAGGCCGCCTCGAATGAGCCCGGATTGGACGAGAGTTGCGCCGCCCACAGATCCGCCGCGCGTCTTGCGTTTTGCACGTTCACGCGGGTTGCGTAGAGTCGATCGGCCTCCGACTCCGCCCCGGCGCCCGCGGCCTGTGCGAGCGCGGTCGGCGTGTCGTGCGCCGATGAGCACGCCCGCGCGCTCGGAAGACCGCCAAGTACCAGGATATACAATAGGAGGATGCAGGACTTAATCAGACGGCTGCTGGCCGAGCTCGGCGAGGATCCCAGCCGCGAAGGATTGCGCGATACGCCCAAGCGGGTTGAGAAGGCCCTCAAGTTCCTGACGAGCGGGTACGATGCGAACATCGACCACATCCTCAATGGCGCATTGTTCACGGTCGATTATAACGAGATGGTTATCGTCAGGGACATCGACTTCTACAGCCTGTGCGAGCATCATCTGCTGCCGTTTTTCGGCAAGTGCCACGTCGCCTACATTCCGAACACGCGGGTCATCGGCCTGAGCAAGCTTCCGAGAGTCGTCGACGTATTCAGCCGCCGATTGCAAGTGCAGGAGCGGTTGACGAACCAGATAGCCGACACCATCCGCGACAGCATCAACCCGCTCGGCGTCGCCGTCGTCATGGAGGCGACGCACCTGTGCATGTCCATGCGCGGTGTCGAGAAGCAGAATTCCTTCTGTGTGACGAGCGCGATGCACGGCGCTTTCCGCGACAACTCGCGCACGCGTATGGAGTTCCTCGAGCTGATCAAGCTGCGCAGCGCCCTTCCCGGTATCGCCGACGCCGCGTCGGCCGGAATGGCCTGCGTCGGGGAGGATTGACGGGCAGGTCTAATATAGGAATGAAAAAATCACGTTTAAACGCAGAGCTCGCCGAGTTCGCAGAGGGTTCTATGGGAATTTATCTCCGCGGTCTCTGCCCGCGCTGCGTTTACCGTTTTATACTGTTCGATATGCGTCGCGGGTTTGCGATCGCGTTGGTCGTCACTCTGGTGGCGTCCGCATCGGCCCAGAGTCGCAGGCCGGTGCGCAAGCCGGAGCCCCCGCCCCTGGCGCCCCTGGAGAAGGTCGCGCCCGACATGACGTGTCCGACGCCGCTCGGTGTCGGCTTGAAGACGAAACGAGCCTTTTGCGACGTGATGACCGGCCGTGATCCGGCGGAAGGCATTCTCATCAAAATTCCGCCGCACAGCGGTCCAGTCGAGCTCACCTTCGATTTACACAATCGCCACACGTACTCGGAAGAGCAGGTGAAGGCCAACCGCGCGTACGCCAGTTACACCGCGACCCTCGGTGTGTTGACGATGGACAACACATTGATTAGCCGGGCCGTCGTGCAGAACGAGTTCCGAAAGGCGTCAGATCTGGTCGATCGGGTGGGCGGCGGCGCGGGGCCCGGCGGCGCCAAAGCCGTGGCGCCGACCGGAACCGAGCCGATCACGATCACGATTCCCGAAAGTGAAGACCAGGTGAGCATCCTTGGCGAGAAGCTCACAGTGGCGCGCGTCGACGGCAGCGCGACCTACAGTTCGCCCGGACGCCCAATCGCCGTGATCAGCAACGTGATCATCGAATATCGTCCCGCGCTGGCTCCAAAGCCGGGAAGGGCAGGAGGGGCAGGAGGGGCAGGTGGGGCAG
>QHWL01000020.1:10861-24363 GCA_003222555.1 Acidobacteriota bacterium
AACTTTTACCTTCCCTAGTTCACCGAGACAGTCTCAGGCTTCTTCTTGCCGCCGAGCCCGATAATCGAGAGCGTCGGCTGCTCCTTCAGCACATGCTGGCGGTAGAGCTTGGCCATCTCTTCGTGATACTTCGGGTCATCGTTCACCGGGTTCACCGGGTTCACCGGGTTCGCTGCAGGGGGTGCCTGGTCTTTGTCTTTGTGTTGACGTGCCTTGAGCTTTTCTTCGCGGGCATTCTTCGCGATGCCCAGATCGTCGAGGTCGGTCTGCGCGCCCGCGCGAACGGCTGCTTCGTTCAGCTTGAGTGAGTGCGCCGCCGACGCCAGCGGTACGGCCTTGCCGCCGGCGAAGATCTCGTGGCGGCCGTGCTCGTCGTACCACTTGGTGAGCGTCGCCGTCATGTGCATCTTCTCGATGATATTGCGCCAGCCGATACCGGTGTTGTACGCGCAGAAGGAGATCTCGCCCTGCTGCGTGGCATAGGGGATGATGCACATCTCGGTGCGACGGAAGTCGTAGTTGAACAGATCCTGGAACCACATGCCCGCGATGAAGAGGAAGTTCCAGCGGTCCGCGCGCCGCTTCTCGATGTCCTGGGCCGTGCGGCTGCCTTCGACCTTCCCGTAGCCTCCCGACTGCGCCTTCTTCGTCGCGCCGAACGTCTTGTCGAACTTTTTCAGGAGGTCGATCAGCTTGAAGTGCGTCGGCGCCTTGAACGGGTCGTAATTGCGCATGACGGCGAGGGTCATGCCCAGGACCGACAGCCCCTTGCCGCGGCCCGCGTCGTTCACCTGGGCGACGTCCCGGGCGAGCTGCTCGGCGTGGAGGAACGCCGTCACCGGGACGGCTTCCTTGGTTTCCTTGTCGATCATGACTGCCATGCCGACGCCGCAGTTCGGGTGGCAGCCACAAGTAAGCTGGCCCCACGGCGCGTCCGGGCCGTGGACCACATCAGCCCAGTCGGTGAAGGTGCCCATGAACGAGATCGGGAACCAGTCGCGGATCGGCTCGCCGAGGCCGGTCTGATTCTTCACGTCGTGCGCCAGATGGGACAAGGTATAGCGTTGCGCGTGCCGGCGCTCGTCGGTGATTTCCTCGTCACGCCCGGTGAAGCTCACCGGCTGGAACGAGAGGAAGTTGATCTTCTTCGGATTGTCGAGGGCGAACTCGATGATGCGGCCGACCTGCTCGTTGTTGACGCCGTTGACGATCGTGACGACCGGCACGATGTCGACGCCCGCGCTGTGCAGGTTCTCGATCGCGCGCAGCTTCACATCGAACAGGTTGCCGACGCGACGATGGGCGTTCGCCGCGTTGCCGATGCCGTCAAACTGTAAATAGGCGTAGCGCAACCCGGCCTCGGCCGCCGCCTTTGCGAACTCCGGGTTCTTGGCGAACTCGATGCCGTTGGTGGCCGCCTGCACGCTGTTGTAGCCGACCGTGCGCGCGTACCGTACCGCGTCGAGGAAATGCGGCGAGATTGTCGGTTCGCCGCCCGAGAACTGCACCGACATCTGCCGCTTCGGCTTGATGCTGATCGCGTTGTCCAGCACCGTCTTGATGTCGTCCCACGTCAGTTCGTGGACGAAGCCGACCTGGTTCGCGTCCATGAAGCACGGGTCGCACATCATGTTGCAGCGGTTCGTCAGATCGACCGTCAGGACGGAGCCGCGACCGTGCTTGATCGTGCTGCTGCCGTGGTTGTGCAGCCTCTCGTCGTTGTGCGCGCGGATGTCGCGGCCGGGGAACACCTCTTCGAGATGTTTGAAGAACGCCGTATCCATCGCCATCACATCCTCGAAGTGGCCGTGGATGGGGCAGTCCTTCACCATCAGAATCTTGCCGTCGCGCTCGAGGACGCCTTGATCTCGCCGACTTTTTCACTCAGCAAGACGTTGACGTCTTTTTTCCCGTCCACAATCGCCTGCCGCGCCTCGCGTGTGCACTTGGGGCAGAGCGAATCGGTCTCGCGCGGCCAGCCGAGCGGCGGCTTGGTCTTCTGATAGGACTTGAGCAGCGGCTTGTCGGACCATTTCGGCGTGAACGCCGGGCTCTGCTTGATTTTGTTCAATCCATTGAACACCACCCAGGCTCCGTTGGCGGCTACCGCGAGCCCCTTCTCGAAGTATTTGATGGGCGCGTGCATGCGTGTGTCTCCTTGGGAGAGCCAGAAAAGGGGTACGGCCCTTTCCGCCTCCTCGAAAGCGGACAAGAGTGTAACTCGCGCTAAATCATAGAGGAGAAAGAGCTTGATGTATCAGACTTTCAGCGAAGGGGCCAAGAGCAGGCCCCAATGGGCGCATGCCGCGCTGGACGGGCAGGTGGCGAGGTTGGTCAGGTTCGCCGCAGGGCTGAAGAGCCTGTGAACCACATAGTTCAACGCAGCGACCACGGAGGCCGCAAAGAAGAACTGCACAAGATTTCTCGGCGTGCTCTGCGAGCTCTTCGTTCACACGTCTGCTTTTTTCAACGCAGTCGCGACGCGCGAGCGAGCCGGGGACCTCGCAGTATCATTTCCCGATGCCGGTTCGCGACCTCATCATCGTCGGCGCCGGGCCTTCAGGCTTATCGGCCGCCATCGCGTCCAAGCAACGAGGCCTCGACTATCAGGTGATCGAGCAGGGTGCGCTCGTCAACTCCATCTACCACTTCCCGCCGCAGATGGTGTTCTTCACCACGCCGGAACTGCTGGAGATCGGCGGTCTTCCGTTCGTCTCGCCCTACGAAAAGCCGACCCGGGCCGAGGCGCTGCGGTACTACCGCAAGGTCGTCGATGCCTACGACCTGCAGATCACATTCGACGAAACAGTGCTATCAGTGGCTCTGGAGCCCGAAGAGCCTCGCGATTGGCAAGACAAGGTGCTCTTTGCCGTCGAAACGCGATCGACGCGCGGAGTCCGCCGCGTCCGCCACGCCCGAAACGTCGTCCTGGCGGTCGGCTATTACGATCATCCGAACCTGCTGGGTGTGCCCGGTGAGGATCTGCCGCACGTGCATCACTATTACGGGGAGTCCCATCCCTATTACCGACAGCGGGTCGTCGTGGTTGGGGGCGGCAACTCGGCGGCCGAGTCGGCGCTGGAACTGCATCGGGCCGGCGCGCACGTGACGCTCGTGCATCGCTGGTCCGAGCTGAAATCGACGATCAAATACTGGGTGAAGCCGGACATCGAGAACCGAATCAAAGAGGGATCCATTGCGGCGCGCTTCAACACGTGCGTCACCGAAATCCGGCCGACCTCAATCATTGTCACCCGAGGCCGAGAGTCTACGCTCGAGGCCGAGGGCGAGCGAAGCGCTGCCAGCGCGCGGGGGTGGGGCCCCGCGCGAAGTCAAGAAGACGAACTGCCCGCCGACACCGTGTTCCTGTTGACGGGCTATCACCCGGACTACGATCTGCTGACGCGGGCGGGCGTGTCGCTCAACGATCGCGGCGTGCCCGCTTACGATGCGGACACTTTCGAGACCAATGTCGGCGGGCTCTTCGTCGCCGGCGGCGTCATCAGTGGCAAGGACACCGCTCCAATCTTCATCGAGAACGGCCGCTTCCACGGCGAAAAGATTGTTGAAGTGATCAGTGCGCGACGGTAGAGACGCCGGGGGTGCGCGCGATCAGAATCTTCATTTCGAGCAGCTCGACGAGCGATTCGGCCCGCGCCCGAAGGTTCTGCTGCTCGAGCAGGGCCTGTTTCTCGAGTGGTTCGAAATCCAGGTACTGCGCGAGCGCGTTGACGAGATCCTCGTCCGGCATCGCTGACGGGATCTTCAGATCGGCGGGTTGAGGGTGCCGGCCGCCGCCCCTCGGCTGGCTGGGGCCGCTCTGAGCGTGTCGACCCTCGACTGGCTCCGGCCGTCCCAAGCGTGTCGAAGGGCGAAGGTCGCGCTCGATGGCCGGCGCCAGCAGCCCCTCCAGCTTCGAGCGTTGAAGCCTGATGACGGCACGATCTTCCGCCACGGGCTCGCCTTCAGCGAGCGGCTCGACCGCGGCGCGCCGATAGCTGCGGCGGTAATCCTCTTCGAGGATGCGAAACCGATCGGTGCCACGAAGCACGATGTTGTACCGGCCGTCGGCGAGCTGCTCGACGTGCGTCATCACGCCGCTGCACCCGATCGGGTACACCGGCGGCTGCCGTTCGTAATCGGGTTCCCAGCCAGGCCGCAGCAAGACCATCCCGATCAGCCGATCGTTGGCGACCGCATCGGCCACCATCTCACGATAACGCGGCTCGAAAATGTGCAGCGGCAGGAAGACGTTTGGAAACAAGACGACGTTTGGCAGCGGAAAGATTGGGAGAAGTGAATCCATGTGAGGTTGTTAATGAATCGTCTTGGTCTTCTTGTCCATGTAATCCATGAGCACGTACTGGCCCAGCGTGTAGGGCGTCGTGAAGTACGCCTTCCCCTTACAGATGTCGGCGACTCGGCGGACGAAGCTCACCAGATCGTAATCGCGCGCGAGCATGAAGGTGTTGATCATGATGCCGCTTTTCCGGCACGCAGCTGCCTCCGCGCAGGTTTCGGCCACGATGAACGGGTCGAGGCCGAACGCGTTCTTGTAAATGCGTCCGTCGGGCTGCGTGAGCGCCGACGGCTTGCCGTCGGTGATCATGATGATCTGCCGCATGTCCTTGCTCTGACGATCGAGAATGCGCCGCGACAGGCGCAGCCCTTCGCGCGTATTCGTGTAGTAGGGACCGACCCGCACGCGTCCGAGCTCGGCGAGCGGAATCTCTTCGGCGGAATCGTGGAACAGCACGACCTTCAGCGCATCGCCGGGGTACTGGGTCTTGATGAGCTGCGCGAGCGCGAGCGCGACGCGTTTGGCGGGTGTGAACCGATCCTCGCCGTACAAGATCATACTGTGGCTGCAATCGAGCATCAGAACGGTCGCACACGAGCTCTGATATTCCCCCTGGACGACCATGAGATCTTGATAGCTGACGTTGATGCGGGGACGGGGGGAGTCGGGAGTCGTTTTCAGTTTCTGAGCACCATCCAGAACCGAGTGTGCAGAAACTGAAAACGGCTCCCGACCCCATTTCTCCTCGTGCTCGCGCTGAACCGCGTTGAGCAGCGTCGCCGCTGCGTCCAGATTCAGCGTATCGCCGAACTCGTAGGGTTTCGGCGCGCCCGTCGTCTCGACGCCCGTGGCCTGCTCGCGCGTATCGTGCCGGCCGAAGCTGCTCTTGCCGAGCGATCCGAGCAGATCGCGGAGCGCGCGGTAGCCGAGAAAGTCGAGCGTCTTGTCGGTGACCTCGAAGGTGACGGGCGGCTGATCGGGACCTGAGCGTCCGCCGCGGCCACGCCGCTCGCGCTCGGCTTGGAGATCGGGTGGCGTTGTGATGTAGCCTTGCTCGCCCATCCGCTCGATGATTTGCTGAATCAGTTCTTCCAGCGTCGACCGCGCGTCGGCCTGATCGGCGTCGGCCGGATCGCCGAGCAGCCGTTCGATCGTTTCGTCGGGCAGCACCCCTCCGTTGAACAGCGCGTCGAGGATCGCGTCGTGCAGCGCCTGCATGGTCCGTTCCTCGTCGTCCATCGCGTACGGATTGCCGAAGCCGCTGGCGAGCAGCAGGTCTGAGAGCTTCGCGACCAGATCTTCGAGATCGAGCTCGTCGAGGAGGTCGCCCGTGTACTTGGTGTAGCGATACTTCATCACGCAATCAGGTGAACCAAAGGACCAAGGACGCCAAGGACCAAGGACGGACCAAGGCCCAAGGCCGAAGGACCAAGGACTAGTTGTAGTACTTCTTCTTACTAACCCCCGGTAACGGGACGCCCTCGTCGAGCGTGGCCTCTTCCTTGCGCGAGCCGCGGCGCGGCGCAGCTTCGGCGGCCGAGTAGCCACGCTCCTCAGTGCGGCTGATCTTCTTCTGGGCGTACAGCCCTTCCAGCACGAAATCGATCGCCGACGCGAGGAGGGGCGCGGGCGCGCCGGGCGCGACGCCCGCATGCTCGGCCAGTTCGCGCAGTCCCTGGACACGGCGCGTCTCGTCGATGACCTCCTCGGCCGACGAGGTGTCGCCGAGCGGGAGCGATCCCCCGAGGTCGAACCATTCGACGACCGTGCGCGTGTCGGTACCGTCGAACATGCCGGTGAACACCGTGCCGACCGACGATCGAATCAGATCGCGCGCGATCTGCTCGGCACCGCGCAGCTCGCCTTCGTACTCGAGCTCGAACTTGCCGGTGATCGAGGGCAGCGCGGCGTACAGGTCGGTGACACGGGGCACGGCGATTTTCTCGCCGTTCGACAACGCGCGCCGTTCGGCGTTCGAGACCACGAGCTCGAGGGTGGTGATCGGCAAACGCTGGCTGACCCCGGACCGCTTGTCGATCTTGCGATCGGCGCGCGCCTGGAACGCGACCTCCTCGACCACCTCACGGACGTAGGCGGGAATCTCCACCCTGAGGGCAGCCGTCCGCTCGGTCCACGCTTCCTGCCTCGTGATGGCCATCGCGTTGTGCCGCGTGACGGGGTAGTGGGTGCGGATCTCTGATCCAATGCGGTCTTTGAGCGGCGTGATGATCTTGCCTCGCGCCGTGTAATCCTCGGGATTCGCCGTGAACACGAGCAACACGTCGAGCCTCAACCGGATGGGATAGCCCTTAATCTGGACGTCGCCCTCTTGCAGGATGTTGAACAGCCCCACCTGAATCTTGCCGGCAAGGTCGGGCAGCTCGTTGATTGCGAAGATGCCGCGGTTGGCTCGCGGCAGCAGGCCGTAGTGCATCGTCAGCTCGTCGGCGAGGTTGAGCCCCGCCTGAGCGGCCTTAATCGGATCGATGTCGCCGACCATGTCGGCGATCGTCACGTCGGGCGTCGCGAGCTTCTCGACATAGCGGGCCTCGCGCGGCAGCCACCCGATCGCCATCTTGTCGCCGTCCCTGGCGATGCGCGCGCGGCAGGCGGCGCAGATCGGTGACAGGGGGTCGTCGTGGATCTCGCACCCGGGGACCACCGGAATCTGCTCGTCGAGCAGGTCGATGAGGCCGCGGAGGATCCGGCTCTTCGCCTGCCCACGGAGGCCGAGCAAAATGAAATTGTGGCGCGACAAAATTGCGTTGACCAGTTGCGGGATGACCGTTTCGTCGAAGCCGATGATGCCTGGGAAGAGCCGCTCGCCGGCCTGGAGCTTCCGCACGAGGTTGTCGCGAATTTCCTGCTTCACCGGCCGAGTACCGGTGCCTGCCAGCTGGCGCAGCTCGCCGAGGGTCTGAAAGGGGACCGTCATGGGAAGATTCTATCAGCATTACACTACATTGCCTTGGGTCCTTCATCGGAACAGCTCCACCGTTTCTTTACGGCGCGGCGTCGTTTGGTGTTCGCGCATCGCGGCGGCGGCGCGCTCGCTCCAGAGAACACGCTCGCGGCGTTCGAACACGGGCTCAGCCTCGGCGCCGACGGCCTCGAGCTCGACGTGCGCCTCTCGCGCGACGCCGTCGTCGTGGTCCACCACGACCGCTCGCTCGAGCGGACGACGAATCTTCGCGGGGCGGTCGCCGAGTTCACGGCCGGGGAGCTGGCGCGCGCGGATGCCGGCCATCACTTCCGTCGCGGCGACGCATTTCCGTTCCGCGGGCTGGGGATTGGCGTGCCGACGCTCGCCGAAGTGCTCGCGCGGTACGCCGACGTGCCCATCGTCATCGAGCTGAAGATGAACAACGTGGCGCTCGCGGTCGCGACAATCGAGGCGGTCGGTCGCGCCGGCGCGGTCGACCGGGTCTGCCTCGGGTCGTTCGGCCTGCGAGTGCTGCGCGCGGCGCGCAGGCTGGCGCCGGCCATCGCGACGAGCGCGGCTCGCGAAGAGGTTCGGTGGGCGCTGTATCGATCCTGGGTCCGGTGGCCGGTTTCGCGCGTCGCCTATGCCGGTTATCAGGTGCCCGAACACGCCGGCCGCACGCGCGTCGTATCGCCGCGCTTCGTTGACGAGGCGCATCGCCTGGGTCTGGGTGTGCAGGTATGGACAGTGAACAAGGAAAATGACGCCCGCCGGTTGCTCGACTGGGGCGTCGACGCGTTGATCACCGACAGACCGGACGTGATCGTGCCCGTGGTACGCGGGGCGGATCTCGTCGGGTCCGCCGGGAGCGATCCGGAGTACGCCGGGCGCAGGAGCCGTACGTAGGGCGGACCTTGTTGTCCGCCGGAGAGCCCGGTCTCGAAAGGCCCGCACCACACTTCATGCAGCCACCGACTCTCGAGGACGTCTACGCGGCTCGTGACCGCGTGTACCGCACGGTCAAACCGACGCCGCTGCTGCACCATCCGCTGCTTGCGGCGGAAACCGGCCTCGACATCTTCGTCAAACACGAGAACCACAACCCGACCGGTGCGTTCAAGATTCGCGGTGGGCTCAATCTGGTTGGCAGCTTGTCGCCCGGCGAGCGCCGCGGCGTGATGACCGCCACGACCGGCAATCACGGCCAGTCGATCGCGTTTGCCTGTCAGCGCGAAGGTGTGCCGTGCCTGATCGTCACGCCCGTCGGGAACAACCCGGAGAAGAACGCGGCAATGCGCGCGCTGGGCGCGGAGGTCCGCGAGTCCGGGCGCGACTTCGACCAAGCGCGCGAAAAGGTCGAAGCGATGCGGGCCGAGCGCGGGTGGCGCTACGTGCACTCGGCGAACGAGCCGCGGCTCATCGCGGGCGTGGGCACGTACGCGCTGGAAATTTTCGAAGGGCTGCCGGAGGTGGACGTCATCCTGGTGCCTATCGGCGGCGGCAGCGGGGCGTCGGGCTGCTGCATCGTCCGAAGCGGCATCGGCAGCCGCGCGAAGGTTATCGGCGTCCAGGCCGAGCGCGCCGACGCGTTCGCGCGCTCGTGGCGCGCATTTCGGCAAGCTCGTGATGTTGCGACCGGGTCGGAGGGCAGCGCGATGCGCATCGTCGGCGACAAGGCCGACACGTTCGCCGAGGGAATGGCGACGCGCGTGACCTTCGATCTCACATTCGGGATCCTTCAGCACGAGCTCGACGACATCGTCACGCTCACCGAAGACGAGCTCGCTGAAGGCGTTCGCCTGGCTCTTCGCGCGACTCACAACCTGGCCGAGGGCGCCGGCGCGGCGCCGCTCATGGCCGCGATGAAGCTCCGCGATCAATTGGCGGGCAAGAAGATCGTGTGTGTCATGAGCGGCGCCAACATCGACACGGCGACTCTTAGAAAGGTGTTGGGTTCGTCGTCCAACGTTCGTTAGGTAGGCGTCTGTGAAAAAACCGTTAACCGCCGAGACCGCCGCGACCGCAGAGAAGAAAACGAAGAATTTCTCGGCGTGCTCTGCCAGATCTGCGTTCAAACGTGGCATCGTTTCGATCGGTTTCTCCAGCCGGATCGTAAAATACGCCGCACGACCTCGAACACGTCGTCCATCATCGGCGCGGTGAGCTTGCCCGTGTTGGTGTTCTGGCGGCTCGGGTGATAGCAGCCGATCAGCGTCTGACCGTTCGGCAACTGTCGCACTTCGGCATGTCCAAACTGCGGACGCGGGTGAACGACGACGCCTTGCCGTTTCAGCAGCTGCAGATAAGCGTCGAAACCAATCTTGCCGAGCGCGACGACGATTCGTACGTGCGGCAGCGCGCCGAGCTCCGCTTCGAGATGGGGCAGACAGTTGGCGACTTCTTCGGGCGTCGGCTTGTTGCCGGGCGGCGCGCACCGGACGGCCGCCGCGATAAACGCGTCGCGCAGCTGCAGTCCGTCGTGGGGATGCTGCGACGTCGGCATGTTCGCGAAGCCGGCGCGATGCAGCGCGGACATCAGAAAATCGCCCGACCCACCGCCGCCGTCGCCCGTGAACACGCGGCCGGTCCGGTTGGCGCCGTGCGCCGCGGGCGCCAGGCCGACGAGAAGCACGCGGGCGCGAGGATCGCCGAAGCCCGGCACCGGCTTGCCCCAGTACACGTCGTCTCTGAACGCACGCCGTTTCTCGCGCGCCACTTGCGCGCAGTAATCGCGTAGTCGCGGGCACCGCTCGCACGAGATGATCGCTTTGCGAACGAGGTCGAGCGATAACGGCTGGCTTGTCGCTTTCCCGTCAGCATTATTCACTGCTCGCGGGGCCCCACCCCCGCTCGCTCGCACTCGGCGGCGCGGCTGCGCCGCGCTTCCCTCCGGCGGGCCACCCCAACGCGGCTGCCGCGTTGGGGACCCCGGCGCCTCGCGCGGGCCGCAGGCGCCGCTCACCACACGCGGCAGGCGTTCTGGCGGACCATCGGCGCGTCGCCCCTGCATGAGAACGCCTTCTGGAATTCCGGCATATTGGACACGACTCCGTTGGCGCGGTACATATTCGACGAGTGAGGGTTGGTCGCCGCCTTCAGGCGCTCGGCCTCCGGCGTCGCATTCTCGCACCAGACCTGCGCCCATCCCACAAACACCCGCTGTTCGGGCGTAAGCCCGTCGATCACGCTTTTTTCGGTCGCGCCGGGCCCGGCTAGATAGGCCAGCAGGGCGAGACGCAGACCGCCGTTGTCTGCGACGTTCTCGCCGAGCGTCAGCCGCCCGTTGATCTTCGCGTCGCCGGCCGCGACGTACTCGGAATACTGGTCGGCGATACAGCTTGCGCGGGTTTCGAACGCCTTGCCGTCAGCCTCCGTCCACCACTCGCGGAGATTGCCCTGACCGTCGTAGTGGCGCCCCTCGTCGTCGAACCCGTGCGTCAGCTCGTGGCCTATGACCGCGCCGGCACCGCCGTAGTTGAGCGCCGCGTCGCGGCCGGCGAGATAGAAGGGCGGCTGCAGGATGCCGGCGGGGAAATTGATGTTGTTGCGGTCGGGGCTGTAGTACGCGTTCACGGTCGGCGGCGTCATGTCCCATTCGCCGCGGTCGACTGGACGTCCGATCTTGGCGAGGTTGCGCCGCCGCTCGAACGCACGCGCGCGCTGCATGTTCCCGAGCGCGTCGTCGCGCGCGACGACGCGCGCGCGATAGTCACGCCACTTGTCAGGGTATCCGATGCGATCGACGACGGCCTCCAGCTTACGGTTGGCGGCCCTCCTTGTTTCCTCGCTCATCCACGGCGCCGCGTCGATGTCCTGTTTCATCACGGTCTTGATGG
The DNA here is from genome assembly GCA_003222555.1 of Acidobacteriota bacterium. Taxonomy (GTDB): domain Bacteria; phylum Acidobacteriota; class Vicinamibacteria; order Vicinamibacterales; family CAVVIG01; genus JAHFUJ01. Next base: position 21,921 of record QHWL01000020.1, read on the forward strand.
CCCGGACCATTTTCAGCATATCGGGTTTGGCCTGGGGGCCGAACGCCTCCTCGACGAAGGCCTTGCCGAGCGCTTCGCCCATCAGCGCGTCGGTCTGGACGACGCATTCGCGCCATCGGGGCGGCTGTTCCTGTTGGCCCGCGAGCGTCCGGTTGAAGAAATCGAAATCGGCCTCCTCGAACGTCTTCGGCAGCATCGACGCCGAGGCGTGCACGAGGTGCCACCGGAAGTACGTTTTCAGATCGTCGATCGACGTCGATCCGAGGGCGCGGTCCAGCGCCTTCATGAAGTCAGGGACGTTCACATTGATCCTCTGAAATGCGGGCGCCCCCGCGGCCGCCGCGTAGCGTTTCCAGTCGAAGCCCGGAGTGAGCGCCTGCAGTTGTTCCAGACGCATCTGATGATCCGTGGTGGCCGGATCGCGCCGCTTGACGCGGTCGAGCTCCCCCTCGGCCAGTGTTCTTTCAAAGGCTGACACCGCGGCGGCTTCTGCCGCGCGGCCGGCGCCCGGGCGAAGCAGACCGAGCATCCGCTGCACGTGCGCCGCATATGTGTCGCGCAGGTCCACCGAACGCGCGTCGGTCTTCAGGTAGTACTCGCGGTCGGGCAGGCTGAGGCCGCCCTGGTCCACGTCGGCAATCTGAGCCGAGGCGTTCCTCCGGTCGGTGTCGGCGCGGAACCGGAACAACACGTTGACACCGAGAGCGTGGAGACGGGCGACGAGCTCGGGCAGCTCGTCGCGGCTTTTCAGCCCGTCGATCTGAGCGAGGTCCGCCTGCAGGGGCATGACGCCTTTCGCGTCGATGGCGGGCTCGGCCATACAGGCAGCGTAGTAGTCGCTCGCTTTGCGGCGATCGGCGTCGCTGCCTTTTGTTTCGAGGATGCGGCGGAGCACAGCGTAGTTCCGATCCTGCACTTCTTGGAATCGTCCCCACCTCTGGCGATCGGCCGGTACGGGATTGTGCGCGAGCCAGCCCCCGCAGGCGAACGCGTAGAAGTTCGTGCACGGATCGATCGTTCGATCCATCGCGTCGCGCATGGCCGCCGCGGCTGCGCGCGGCGGCGCCGCCGACTGCGCCGTCGCGAGGATGCCGGCAAGCGGCAGCGAGACGAACGTAAAAGCAAGAACGTGAAGGCGGTACTGGGTCAGTTTCATTCTGTTGGGACCGGTGGAGGAATTACTGAACGCCGGAATCGATGAAATAGGAGAGCGATCAAAAAGAGGATCGAAATGCTCATACCAATTGGGAATTTACAATTTACAAAGAGCTATCGCCCGCAGCACTATCGCTTTGTAAATTGTCAATTCTAACTTGTAAATTGTAAGAGTCCGCGGTTTCCTGCGCGTGATAGGAGCTTCTGACCAAGGGCCCCGACTCGACGTGGACGAATCCCAGACCGAGCGCCATCTGTTTCAGATCGCGGAACTCGTCGGGATGATAGTAGCGGCTCATCGGCGCGTGCTCGACTGACGGTCGCAGATATTGGCCGATAGTGAGAATCTGGCACCCCACCGCGCGCAGATCGATGAGCGTCGTGACGAGCTCCTCGCGCTCCTCGCCGAGCCCCACCATCAATCCCGTTTTCGTCGGAATGTCAGGCGCCAGGCGGCGCGAGCGGTCGAGCAGTTCCAGCGTGCGCGAATAGCGTCCCCCCGATCGGGCCATACGATAAAGCCGTGCGACGGTTTCCGTGTTGTGATTCAGCACGTCTGGCCGCGCGCTCAGAACGGTCCGAAGGGCCTCCTCGTCCCCCTGAAAATCGGGAATGAGCACCTCGATGCGGCACTTCGGCGAGCGGGCGCGCGTTTGCAGGATCGTCTCGGCAAAGAATGCCGCACCGCCGTCCTCCAAGTCGTCGCGGTCAACCGAGGTGATGACGACGTAGGCGAGGCCGAGCGCGTGAATGGCGCTCGCCACGCGTTCAGGTTCGGCCGGATCGGCCGGCGCCGGCCGGCCGTGCGACACCGCGCAGTACGCGCAGGCCCGGGTGCACACGCCGCCGAGGATCATGAAGGTCGCGGTCCCATGGTTCCAGCACTCGCCGATGTTCGGGCAGCGCGCTTCCTCGCAGACGGTGTGCAGGTTCAGGCTGCGCATCAGCCCCTTGAGCCGCAGGCTTGGGCTCGCGCAGTTGCGAGTTCGCAACAGGGGCGAGCGGAATGACGGTCGGCACCTCTACGATTATATCGGCCTGGTCACTGGCTGGGCTGCGACTTGACCCGGTCGGTACGACTCGTCAGCGAGCGGGGGCGAGCTCCGGTGCGCCGGGCGGCGCAGCGACGTTTCGGATGATGAAGACCTTCTCGCCCCGTCGGATCAAACCGAGCTCCTGCCGGGCGACGGACTCGATCTTGGAGGAGTCTTCGCGCAGGCGGCGGGCACTGTCACGAAGTGCGTTGTTTTGCGCCTTCAGCTGCTCGATTTGCGTCGTCAGCTCCTGG
>QHWL01000020.1:24495-35680 GCA_003222555.1 Acidobacteriota bacterium
AGGCTACGGCGGTCCGCCGAAGCTTCATGCGAAGGCGGAAGGCGGACACTACGTACGGCGTGGATGGTCGTGAGAAAAGCATGGCGTTCACCCAAAGCTCCTTGTTCGAAGACAATGTTGGGCCACGGCATCTCGACTCGCGGGCATTAGCGACTCAGCTCCGCGAATTTTGCTGGGACGGCAATGCCACATCGGTATTCGCAATGTCGGTGAGCGTCGATGACCGGACGATTTGGGTCGATACCTTCGTCAATGAGTTTTGGACGAGCCGCCAACGCGCCGCGCACAGTCTCCACGAAGTTTCCTATCGCGCGTGCTTCAAGCCGCAACTCCCGAGGTTCTTTACGGAGCGCCTCACGCGAGCAGGGGACACAGTCTACGACCCATTCATGGGGCGCGGGACGACGTTGCTCGAAGCCGCGTTGCTCGGCAGAGTTCCCATCGGCTGCGACATCAATCCGCTGTGCAAGGTTCTCGTGGAACCACGGCTGCTGCCGCCGGAAATCGATGCGGTGCGACAGCGACTCTCGACAATCGATTGGGCAGCGGGCGAGGAGTTCCCTGAAGACTTGCTGACGTTCTACCATTCAGACACATTGCGCGAGATACGCGCGTTGAAGGCCTATCTTCTTGAAAAGCTCGAAGAGGGCCCGCTGGATATTGTGGACGGATGGATTCGGATGGTCGCTGTCAATCGGCTGACGGGCCATTCGCCCGGCTTCTTTTCCGTTTACACGCTTCCACCGAATCAGGCGGTGTCGGTCCCCGCTCAACGAAAGATCAACGCCGACCGCCATCAGGTTCCTCCGCGCCGGAGCGTGCCGAAACTCATCCTGGCCAAATCTCGTTCTCTGCTGTCGGATTGCGACGAGGAGACGCGGAGATTGCTCGGCAACATGTGCGAGCGTTATCAGTTGCTGACGGGTCCCGCCTCGAGCACACCTGCCATCAAATCCTCTACGGTTGATTTGGTCGTCACGTCGCCTCCGTTTCTGGACGTCGTGAATTACGCAGGCGACAACTGGCTTCGCTGCTGGTTCTGTGGCATCGACCCTGCCGAGATCGAGTTGACCATCCGGAAGAAGATTGAGGACTGGCGTTCGGCGATGGCGCAGGTATTTGTGGAATTGGCTCGCGTGCTGAAACCCGGCGGCCACGTCGCATTTGAGGTGGGTGAGGTGCGTGGCGGGCGCGTTCGATTGGAAGAGCACGTCATACCATGCGGGATTCATGCGGGCCTGGACCCCGTCCTCGTGTTGATCAATTCGCAAGAGTTCACGAAGACCGCGGCCTGCTGGGGTGTCGACAACAACCGCAAGGGAACCAACACGAACCGCATCGTCCTGTTCAGGAAGCCTTGAGGTCGCTGGTCGGCCTGCTAAGGCCCGCCCTGCGCTATCCGCTGACCTTCACGCCTGCCGTAAACCTGCGATGAGGTAGTCGGCGAATCGGTCGGCGATGTCCTGAGAGGTGGAAGGACCCGCAGGCGCGTACCACCGTGGAATCCAGTTGACCGCTCCAAGGATGGCGAAGGCGAGCAGCTTTGGGTCGCCCGGCCTGAAGACACCCGCATCCATCCCTTGTTGCAGCACCTGCCGTACGGCCCGATCGAACCGGTCGCGCCGCACGATCACCGTTTTCAGGTGAGCGGGAGAGAGCGCCTCGAGGTCGAGAAAGAGGGCGGTGCCGTGTAGCTCGTCGAGAATCGTGTGCACGAACGAGACGATCAGCCGGCGCAGCTTCTGATCGGCCGTCAGGCCGCTTTGTTCGACCTGGTCGACGAGTTCCATCAGCCGATCGAGCGAATACTGGTGACAGGCAAAGAGGATGTCCTCTTTGTTCTTGAAGTAATAGTAGAGATTTCCTTTTTTCATGTGCAGCGCGTTGGCGATTTGCTCCACTGTCGCGCCGTGATAGCCGAGCCGGCGGAAGGTCCTGGCCGCACTGTGGAGGATGTCGACGCGCGTCGAGGTCCGCAGGTCCGGGTTCGGGACGCGCCGCGCACGGGGGCGTCGCCGCCGGCCCGCCTGCTGCGGGGCTGGCGGGATTGACTGGCGTGTTCCCACCGTCCTAAAGTAGTTTGAACGAGCGTTCAATTTCAAGGGGGCTATGGGACACGCCACCACTCTCCCCATCGGCTTCGAAACTCACCCCCATCACTACAAGCACTGGAAGCTCAGTGTCGACGGCCCGATCGCGACGCTGTCGATGGACGTGCGCGAAGACGCTGGACTCTCGCCCGACTACCGGTTGAAGCTGAACTCGTACGATCTCGGCGTCGACATCGAGCTGGCCGACGCGGTTCAGCGCATTCGCTTCGAGCATCCTGCCGTCCGGACCGTCCTGGTCACGAGCCTGAAGGAGCGGATCTTCTGCGCCGGCGCGAACATCATGATGCTGCGCGAATCGTCGCACGGCTTGAAGGTGAACTTCTGCAAGTTCACCAACGAAACTCGGCTCGCAATCGAAGACGCGAGCCAGAATTCTGGCATCACGTTTCTGGCGGCGATCAACGGCATCTGCGCCGGCGGCGGATACGAGTTGGCGCTCGCCTGCGACGAGATCATCCTGGTCGACGACGGCAACTCGGCCGTGAGCCTTCCGGAAGTGCCCCTGCTCGGGGTCCTTCCCGGCACCGGCGGGCTGACGCGCGTCGTCGACAAACGAAGAGTCCGCCGCGATCTGGCCGACTGTTTCTCCACGCTCGCCGAAGGCGTCAAAGGCAAGCGCGCGGTCGAGTGGCGGTTGGTCGACGCGGTCCACCCGACCAGTCAGTTCAAAGACGCCGTGCAGAAGCGAGCGCGCGAGCTGGCGGAGAATTCTGGCCGACAGGCGAGCGGACCGGGCATAACGCTCAACCCGCTCAACCCGACCGTCACCGAATCGGCGATCACCTACTCGGCCGTGTCGCTGGCGTTCAACCGCGAGAAACGAACCGCCGACCTCACCGTGCACGCTCCGAGTGGCCCGCAGCCGGCGTCGCCGGACGAGATCCTGAGGGCCGGCGACCAGTTCTGGCCGCTGCGCGCTTTCCGCGAGCTCGACGACGCGCTGCTGCGGTTGCGGCTCAACGAGCCGGAGACCGGGACGATCGTGATTCGCACCGAAGGCGATCGCGACACGTTGCTCGCGATCGACAGAACGCTCGTGGCGCACGAGACGCACTGGGCCGTGCACGAAATCATCCTGCTGATGAAGCGCACGTTGAAGCGGCTCGACCTCACAGCGCGCAGTTTCTTCGCGTTGATCGAGCCCGGATCTGCATTCGCGGGATCGCTGTTCGAGCTGGCGCTTGCCGCCGATCGCTCGTACATGCTCGACGACCCTGCACAGGAGAGCTTCATCGCGCTCTCGCCGATGAACGGCGGGCGGCTGCCGATGAGCAACGGGTTGTCGCGTTTGCAGGGGCGGTTTCTCGCCGAACCAGAGAAAGCGGCGTCGCTTGTCGCCGGCCAGGGCCGCTTCGATCCCCGGGAAGCCGCCGAAGCGGGGCTCGTGACGGTTGCACCCGATGAGATCGACTGGGACGACGAGGTGCGTCTCGCCGTCGAGGCCCGCGCGGCGTTCTCGCCGGACGCCTTGACCGGCCTCGAGGCGAACCTACGATTTGCCGGCCCCGAGACGATGGAGACGAAGATCTTCGGACGGCTGACCGCCTGGCAGAACTGGATCTTCCAGCGGCCCAATGCCGTCGGCGAAAAAGGCGCGCTGAGGGTGTACGGGCAGCAGGGGAGACCGGAGTTCGATTGGAAGCGGACCTGAGAATAAGTCGATCGATGAACTACCACAAAGGATACAAAGGACACAAAGGTCAAGATAGGTTTTTTCTTTGCGTCCTTCGTGTCCTTAGTGGCTGATCAGCGAGGCAAAGATGATATCCGCCGAGCGAATACCGAACAACGTGAACCTGTCGGGCAACAAACGGCTGCTGCGCGCGCTGGAGCACTGGCAGCCGAAGTACATCCAATGGTGGAGAGACATGGGGCCGCAAGGCTTTCAGGACTACCACCAGGTGTACGTCCGCACGGCGGTGAGCGTGGATCCCGAAGGGTGGGCGCACTTCGAATATGTGAAGCTGCCCGAGTATCGGTGGGGCATCTTCCTCGCGGATCCGACACCGGATCGGCGGATCGGATTCGGCGATTTTTTCGGCCAGCCGGTGTGGCAGGAAGTGCCCGGGGAGTTCCGGAATCAGCTGCGGCGTCTGGTCGTGACGCAGGGCGACACCGAGCCCGCCAGCGTCGAGCAGCAACGGTGGCTGGGACAGCGGTGCCCGAGCCTGTACGACCTGCGCAATCTGTTTCAGGTCAACGTCGAGGAGGGACGCCATCTGTGGGCGATGGTGTACCTGCTGCATTCGTACTTCGGCCGCGATGGGCGCGACGATGCCGAGGAGCTGCTCGAGCGCCAGAGCGGCAACCGTGACAAGCCACGCATCCTCCAGGCCTTCAACGAGCCGATCGACAACTGGCTCGATTTCTTCATGTTCACGATGTTCACCGATCGCGACGGCAAGTCGCAGTTGATGTCGCTGTCGGAGAGCTCCCTCGATCCGCTGTCACGCACGACGAGGTTCATGCTGACCGAGGAGGCGCACCACATGTTTGTCGGCGAGACCGGCGTGGCGCGCATTCTCGAGCGCACCTGCCAGCTGATGAAGGAAGCCGGCTTCTCGGGAGACGTGCGCAAGCTCGGCGGTATCGACCTTCCGACGATCCAGAAACATCTCAATCAGTGGTTCAGCCTCAGCGTCGATCTGCACGGCAGCGAGGTCTCGAGCAACGCCGCGTCGTACTTCGCCAACGGCCTCAAAGGACGCGCGAAGGAGGAGACCTTCGACGATCACCTCGTCACCAGCGCGGTTTACAACATGGAGTTCTTCGAAGAAGGACGCCCGGTGGGCCGGGAAGTGTCGATGCGCAACGCGATGAATGAAGTGCTGCGCGACTGGTATGTCGGCGACTGCGCGGCGGGCGTCGAGCGATGGAACCGAATCCTCGAGCAGTACGGCTTCTCCGATCGGCTGCGTCTGCCGGACCGGAAATTCAATCGGGGCATCGGCATGTATGCCGGTCTTCATTTCGAGCCCAACGGCGCTCCGCTGTCGCGCCAGGAGTGGGAGCGGCGCAAATACGAATGGCTGCCGTCACGGGCCGACAGCGAGTATCTGCTCAGCATCATGGCGCGGCCTGTCTACGAGCCGGGGAAATTCGCCAACTACATCGCGCCGCCGCGCCGCGGGATCAATCAGCAGCCAATCGACTTCGAGTACGTGCGCACCGAACACTGAGCGAACCGTCAACGTCCGCCTGCCTCATCACGAAGGCACCAAGAACGAAGGGCACGACAAATCGCTTTGTACAAGAGAGCTTCGTGTTCTTCCTGTCATTTCGTGCTTTCGTGATGAAGCGGGCGCTACGCGCACCCCCCTTCTTTAGCCGAACCGTGTCTGCGTGGCAAACATTCCGAGCGTCAACGCAATCATCACCACGACCGTGGTCCACGCGACGATGTTGTAGCGCTGCGAGTTGACGTATCGGCCCATCAGTTCGCGATCGTTGATGAGGCGCACCGTGAAAATCAGGACGAATGGCAACATGACGCCGTTGACGACCTGCGACAGCACCATGATGTGAGCGAGCGGAAATCGTGGCACGAGCAGCACGCCGGCACCCGTGATGATCAGCAGCGTGTAGAGCCAGTAGAAAGCCGGCGCTTCATGAAACTTCTTATCCAGCCCCGATTCGAATCCCAGTCCTTCGCATACCGCGTAAGCGGTCGAAATCGGCAAGATCGACGCCGCAAAGAGCGACGCGTTGAAGAGGCCCGCGGCGAAGAGGAGGTACGCGTACTCGCCAGCCAGCGGCCGAAGCGCTTGCGCGGCGTCGGCCGCGTCGCGGATCTCGGTGCGTCCTACCGAGTGCAGCGTGGCCGCACACGCCACGATGATGAACCAGGCCACCACCGCAGCGAATAGACACCCGAGGATGACGTCCCACCGCAACGCCCGGTACTGCCTCGCCGTCACGCCCTTTTCCACGACCGACGCCTGCAGATAGAACTGCATCCAAGGCGCGATCGTCGTGCCCACGAGCCCGATCACCATGTACAGGTAGCCGTAGTTGCGGATCCCCACGCTCTCGGGGCGCGTCACGGTGGCGAAGGCCGCCGCGCGCCAGTCAGGATGCGCGAGCAGACCGGCGATGATGTAGCACACGTAGAACCCTGAGGCGACGAGGAAGATCTTCTCGACGCTGCTGTACGTGCCCTGGACGACGAGCAGCCATACGATCGCCGCCGCGGCAGGAACGACGATGTACTTCGAGACGCCGAAGAGCTCGAGGCTACTGGCCACACCGGCGAACTCCGCCATCACGTTCAAGATGTTGGTTATGACGAGCGCAACCATCAGGAAAAACGTCACGCGCAAGCCGAACTGTTCGCGGATGAGATCGCTCAGCCCTTTGCCGGTGACCGCCCCCATGCGCGACGCCATTTCCTGAACCACCACGAGCGCCACCGTGATCGGGATCATCGTCCAGAGCAGCGAGTAGCCGAACTGCGCGCCGGCCACAGAGTACGTCCAGATGCCGCCCGCGTCGTTGTCGACGTTGGCCGTGATGAAGCCCGGTCCGACGACGGCCAGAAAGAGCACCAGGCGGCTGCGCCAGCCTCTGCGAAGGAGCTTCATGCCGCGCCGCTAGTCCCTGTGGCGCAGCATCGTGATCACGTCGTCGGCCGTGATGATGCCGGCCAGCCGCCCGTGCTCGTCGACGACGGGAAGGGTGAGCAGGTTGTACTTGTCGAAGAGTGCGGCCACGTCGTTTTGCGGCGTGTCGGGCATGCACGACACCATCGTCTCGCTCAGCTGAGAGAGCTGGATGGCGGGCGAGGAGGTCGCAATCCTGACGAGCGGGACGGCGCCGACCAGCTTCTGCCCGGGACCCGTGAGGAAGATGGTCGCCAGCGCTTCGTAGCCGCCTTCGAAGCGTTTGAGCGCTTCGATCGCGTCGTCCACGACGGCCTCGGCCGGCACAGCCAGGAATTCGGTCGTCATGCGGCCGGCTGCGGTGTGCTCGTGGAACTCGAGAAGCTGCGTGACTTCCTGCCGCTCCTCGGGTTCCATTTGCTGAAGAATCTCGCCCGACCGGTCTTCGGGAAGATCGCCCAGAAGGTCGGCCGCCGCGTCGGGGTCCATCTCTTCGACGATGTCGGCGGCCCGGTTGTTGTCGAGCGACTCGACAATCGACACCTGGATGTCCGGATCGATTTCCTCGAGCGCCTCGGCGGCCACTTCTTCGTCGATCGTTTCGAACACCGCTTCGCGCTCGGCGGGCGGCAGATCCTCGACGATGTCGGCGATGTCGGCCGGGTGGAGCTTAGAGAGGCCTTCGTAGGCGATCTTGAGCTTGACGCGCCTGGCCGGGTCGGTCTCGAGGAGATCGATGTACTGCCACGGGATGACGCGGGGCGGAATCCTCTCGAGCAGCGCGCGCAGCGTAAAGGCCGGCACCATGCCCTTCACGAGACGCCGGATGGCGCCGCGCGCCCCGACGTCGACCGCGACGACGGTGAGGAAGAGATGGCTGTTGACGGGCGTCGAGTCGAGCTCGACGTCGTTGACGCGGACGACCTTGCGGCCGTGCACGTCGATGATTTGCTGGTCGAGGAGGTCGCGCTTCAGCAGCAGAACGCCGTCGGAGGGCGAGAACCGTTCCCACCCGGCGCCATCGTCGACGGCGCGCACCGTGACGCCGGCGGATCTCAACGCCTCGGGGGGCAGCATCCGCTCGCCGTCGGCGGTCGTGACGATCAGGTACGCGATGCGGGTGGGATGGTCCTGAGGCGCAACGGCGATTTCGCGCACCCGTCCGCGCACGGTGCCGGAGGCATCGCGCACCGTAGCGCCGAGCAATTCGGACAAGGCCACGAGGGACATGAGCCTGGGTCAATCATTGATCACTGCTCGCGGGGCCCCACCCCCGCTCGCTCTCGCTCGGCGGCCCGGCTTCGCCGGGCTACCTTCCCGCGGGCCACCCCAACGCGGCTGCCGCGTTGGGGACCCCGGCACCTCGCTCGGACCGCAGGCGCTATCACTGCTCACGGGGTCGCGGTCACAGGTGCTCACCGATCCGTACAAGGATAGCAGCATTTTCAGGTGCACGCGACGCATCGATGTGGCGGTCGAGGGACGCCGGCGCAGGAACACATGAAACGAATGAGGCGCGCCGTAAAACTCGAGCATGTTTTCCGGCGCTCAGCGAGACGTGACGGTAAAGGCAACGGCCGCGCTTCGACGTCCCTGGTCTCGACCGTTCGGCGTGTCGGGGCGCGAAGGGTCCCGAGAGCACGGGACGCAAAAGGGGTCGCGCCTCTTGCGAGCTCCCGACGGCCCCAGGGCGCCGGAACGCAGAAAGTGCAAAAGATTCCCGACCCCAGTATCATTAAGTGTTTCTTAAGGGTCTCGTGGCCTATATCATTTGTGAACCGTGCGTTGGGACCAAGGATACGGCTTGTGTCGATGTCTGTCCGGTCGATTGCATCCACCCGCGCAAGGACGAAGCCGGGTTTACGGCGGCCGAGATGCTCTACATTCACCCCGATGAGTGCATCGATTGCGGAGCCTGTGTGCCGGCCTGCCCTGTGGAGGCGATTTTCGCGCTCGACGAAACCCCGCAAAAGTGGGCGGATTTTATCCAGAAGAACTCGGAATATTATCGGAGCTCTTGAATGGGCCTGATCGATCACCGGTTCGAAGACAACTTCATCACGACCAGCATCGACCGCGTGCTCAACTGGGCGCGCGAGTCGTCGATCTGGCCGATGGGATTCGGCCTCGCGTGCTGCGCGATCGAGATGATGGCTGCCTCGGCGTCGCGCTACGACATCGCGCGCTTTGGCGCCGAAGTGTTTCGCGCCTCTCCGCGTCAGTCGGATTTGATGATCGTCGCCGGGACGGTCACCAAGAAGATGGCGCCGGTACTGCGCCGGCTCTACGATCAGATGCCCGAGCCCAAATGGGTGATCTCGATGGGCAGCTGCTCGAACGCCGGCGGGCCGTTTCCCACTTACAGCGTGCTGCAGGGGGTCGACAAGGTGGTGCCGGTCGACGTCTACGTGTCGGGCTGTCCGCCGCGACCCGAGGCGCTGCTGTACGGGTTGATGCGGCTGCAGGACAAGATTCGCAAAGAGGGCACGGTGTTGAGAAAAGAGCGCACGATCATGTCGGGCGACACCGAGCCGACGCTGGTTGGGTGAGCGAGAGTGTCGGAAAATGCAGACGATCATCAAGTTCCTCAAGACGGTCTTCCTCGTCGACCTCCTGAAGGGCATGTGGCTGACGCTCAAATACACGCCCCGGCCGGCCTTCACCTTCCAGTATCCGGCCGAACGGCGGCCGACCGCGCCGCGCTTCCGCGGCGTCCTGAGGCTGCAGGTCGAGCCCGGAACCGGCGCGCAAACCTGCATCGTCTGCGACCAGTGCGCGAAGGTGTGTCCCGACGATCTCATTGCTCTCGGCGGCCATCGCGAGCCGGGCCAGAAGATCAAGATCCTCGATTACTTCGATTTCAACCTGTCGCGCTGCAGTTTCTGCGGATTGTGCGCCGAAGTGTGCCCGACCAAGCCGATTAAAGCGCTGATCATGAGCGAAGACTACGAGCTTGGCAGCTACAGCCGGGACACGCAGATCCTGCGCGTCGATCAGATGTACGACGGCGTCGCAATCGAGCAGTACACGCATTGAAATCGGTTCTCGTCCGCATCTGCCGAGCGCCCGGCCGGCCCAGGAAGGCGCGCGCATCCAAATCGGTGGCTTTTCGGGGAGGGACCATGCAGCGCGGCTTCCAGGTCGTCGCCATCTCAGCCCTTGTCGCGGGGGCGACGCTGGCCATTCGCGCCGACGTCACCCCGCCGACGCAAGCGGCAGAAATCGAGCTCCAGCTCGGCCATCTGTTCTTCTCGGAAGGGCGGTTCCCCGAATCGCTCGACGCCTACCAGCACGCGCTGCGCACGGACGACTCGTCGAGACTGCGCGAAGCCCGCTCGGGCGTCATCCAGTCGGCGCTGCGCCTCGCCGAGTACGACATCGCGCGCGTCCACGCCGAGGCGCTGCTCAAGTCGTCTCCGCGCAACGCCGAGGCCGTGTCGCTCTATGGCGACTCACTGTGGGCCTCGGGACTGTTCGAACAAGCTGAAGCGAAGTACAAGGACGCGCTGTCGATAGTGCCCGAGCTCGCGCGCGGGCGCCACGGCCTCGCGCGGTCGCTCCTGGCACGCAGCCAGGTCGACGCCGCGATGAACGAGGCGCAGGCGGCCTTGTTGCTGGCGCCGCGGGACCTCGAGATTCATCATACGGTCGGCGCCATCTACGAGCGCATGCACAAGTATGAAGAAGCGGCCGGCGCCTACAGCAACTACGTGAACTTGCTGCCAAACAAGGACACCAGCGACAAAGCCATCTGGTCGCGCGCAGAGATTGGATTCCTGCGCTCGTTCGGCCAGCGGATCCCGTTCGAGATGGATCCCGGCGCCGACACGATGTTGTACACGGTGCCTTTCAAGCTGGTCAACGACAAGATCGTCGTGCGCGCCAAAATCAACAACCGGGGAGACCAGGATTTCATCGTCGATACCGGTTCGGAAAGCACGGTCATCACCGACACCACCGCGCAGAGGATCGGCGTGGCGCCGATCACGTACACGCTGAGCGCCGGCGTGGGCGAAGTCGGGTTGCGCGGCCTTCAGCTGGCGCGGCTCGAATCGCTCACGATCGGGTCGCTGAAGTTGCGGAACGTGCCGTGCATCATCAAGAACCCCCCGCTGCGGAACCTTCCCATCAGGGAAAGGGAAAGCCTGTCGCCGCTCGCGCTCGGGTTCTCGATGATGATCGACTACAAGGCGAAGCTCCTCACCCTCGGCAAGCATTTGCCGCCCGAACCGATGGACGTCGAGCTGCCGCTCACGCTCTATCGACTGGCGACGGTGCGCGGCACCATCGACGCGGACCATCAGGTCAACTTCGTCGTCGACACGGGCGGCGAAGTGATTTCGATCAGTCAGGCGACTGCGACCGCACTCCACCGGCCGGCGCAGGAACGGCGAATCAAGTTGAAGGTGTACGGCACGTCAGGATGGGATCGCGACGCGTTTCTTCTGCTGCCTGGCGTCGATCTGGCCTTCGACG
>QHWL01000525.1 GCA_003222555.1 Acidobacteriota bacterium
CAGCGCAGGACCGTGGCACGATGCGCAGGTCGTGCTGTAGGTCGGTTCCCCGCGCTTGGCTTGTTCTTCGGTGTACACGCCGTCCAACACCGTGCGAGACTGTTGCGCGCGTAGCACGGAATGAACCGGGGCGGCCGCTGTCAAACCGACGACGGCCAAAATCGCGATTGTGACCTTCATGTGACCTCACTCGAAGCAGGGGCAATGCAAACTAGCACGGGGCGATCTTAACTCAATTTGTGCATATAGAAAAAAGACGCTATCGTGGGGATGCCCGCCGCTCCGCGGGCGGCCAGCTGGGATTGCGATTTGATTGTCATTGCGGGTTCGCGTCCTCGGGTGTATAACGTGCCGAGGTAACCCTGGACGGGAGAAAGAAGAGGGAGGCAATTTATGCGAAGTGTGGTTGGGGCCGTGATCTTTGGTTTGGCATGCGTTGTGGCAGCTGGAGTACTTCTGGCCGCTGATGCGCCGCCCCCCTGGGCGTACGGTTTCGCGGTGCCGCCTCCGCCCGCCGGCACTCCGGCACCCGCTCCCGCGGCTGCACCGCCTGCCGCCGCTCCAGTCGACGCGACGTTGAAACATCTGCCTGGCAGCAGCCTGGCTTTCACGCTGACACAGATCCGTGACGCGTTCGGACCGGCCGATTGGTACCCCGGGGACCACCCCCAGATGCCGGACGTCGTCGCGCACGGCCGGAGACCGGATGTGCGCGCGTGCTCGCTCTGCCACTACCCGAACGGCAAGGGCCGTCCCGAGAACGCTGGCGTCTCCGGACTCCCTGTTTCCTATTTCATTCAGACGATGGCCGATTTCAAGAACGGCGTCCGAAAGAGTTCAGACGCAAGAAAGGCGAATACGAATCTCATGATCGCGTTCGCCAAAGCGATGACCGACGACGAGGTGAAGGCTGCGGCGCAGTACTTTGGCGCGATCAAGTGGACGCCGTGGATCAAGGTTGTCGAAGCGAAGACCGTGCCCAAGACCCGTATCGCGGGCGGCATGTTCCTCGTGGAGGGGGAAGAGAAGGAACCGATTGGCCAGCGTATCATCGAGACGCCGGAGAATACGGAAGCCACCGAGATGCTTCGTGACGCGCGGTCCGGCTTCATCGCGTACGTGCCGGTTGGCAGCCTCAAAAAGGGTGAGGCGCTGGTCACCAGCGGCGGTGGTGGCAAGACGACTCAGTGCGCGGTCTGCCATGGGGCGGATCTGCAGGGCCTCGGTCCCGTCCCGGGAATTGCGGGCCGCTCCCCGAGCTATGTGGTACGCCAGCTCTACGACATGCAACAGGGTTCGCGTACAGGGACGTGGACCGACCTGATGAAGCCTGTTGTCGCCAAATTGAGCGCAGACGATATGCTGGCAATCGCGGCGTACACCGCTGCCCGCCCGGTTGGCGCGACCGCCAACAGGGGACTCACGAGCGCGGGCCGATAGAACAGCGACCTACCCGCCCGGGCCAATGAGGCCCGAGGCGCAAAACGAGTCGATAAGCTCCACGACGAACGGCCACACTTCTGGCAGTGTGGTTTCAATGGGCGCCATTCGTTGAAGCACCTGAGCACGGGTCAAATGGTGGGAGCGCCAGCTCCCGCCGTTTGAATAGGCGTTCTGCAGCAGAGGTTGCAGCCGATCCATGGCGTTTGCAACGCGCGCCGCCGGTGTTCGCTGGGCTTCGAACTCTTCCCACAACGCGTGCAGGCGGGAAGCCTGATCGGGCGGGAGAAGCCCGAAAATGCGCTCCGCCGCAACGCGCTCCCGCTCTGCCTTCGTCACCTGCCCTGCTGCGTCGTAGGCAAACGTGTCCCCTGCATCGATTTCGACCAGGTCGTGAACCGTCAACATCTCGAGCGCGCGAAGCAGATCGAACTCGAAAGGCACGTGCTCGCGCAAAAGCAGGGCAGCCAGAGCAAGGTGCCACGAATGCTCGGCGGAGTTTTCCTGGCGCGACGAATCGACCAGGGGGGTGCGGCGGATGATTCCCTTGAGTTTGTCGGCTTCGATCAGGAATGCGATCTGTCGTGAAAGGCGGTCGTCGGCCACAGTTGAACGGCCATTATAATCACGACCCCGTCGTGCCTCAGTCCGGATCGCCCAGGGAAGCTGGACGGATAGACGCCTGAATTCCGCCATCGCGGTCACAACGGAGCACGAGCTTTGCGGTCGTCCCCTCCCTGACCGTGATGGTCAGCACGAACGTGATGGTGTCCTGATCTGTCCGAATTTCCGGCACCTTACCCCGGTGTCCTTGGTCCCGTCCCATACTTCCCGTCATGCAAGATTCCGGCCGAGATGCGGCCCTTCGCTGGCGGCCCTTTCCGCACCGACTCGCGAGGCGGGACCGACGATCAGTGCGTGGACCGTGCGAACGTGTCTCCTAGAAAGCAAAGACGAGTCCAAAAACTGCTGAGTCAGAGCGAATGGAGGATATGTGGCGCTTCGATTGCACAGTCGAGACAAGGAGGTTGATGGATGCCCACCCGGCTCGATCGCGAAGGGCGCCAGACTCGCGCGGCCGGACGAACCGACAAGACGTCCATCGATTTACTCGAACACGTCCACGGCGGCGTTCAGGTCGAGCGCCTCGCTGAAAAGCGACGTCGAAAGGATTTCAATATTGAATCGCTAGCGTGGTGCAAGCCAGAGAGGAAGGACGCGAATGGGAACCCAGCGACCGGCCCCCGCTGTTCTCGGCTACGGCGGCGCTAGAGAACGGCTCCGCTACGGCGGCGCTAGAGAACGGCTCCGGTCGCGTCAGCCGGGCTAAATCGGTCGTCCCTGAATCACCCGCACCAGCAGAAAAATGACCGCGACGACGAGCAGAATATGGAGCAGTCACGCCTGCCAGGTTTCGCGATGCCACGGCGTCTGGCCGCCGGAACGTCGGTCCGGAGCTCCGTTTTCAATGACGTA
>QHWL01000526.1:0-4734 GCA_003222555.1 Acidobacteriota bacterium
GCCCCCCGCTGCCGAGCGAGCTGCGCTGCAATCTGGTTGTAGAGCCGCGGCGGCGTACCGAGGCCAGGCGTTCCGTCGTAGCCCCAGTAGATCCCCTCCATGGTCTGGTCTGCGTTGCGGGCCGTCGGCGTGATGACGCCATCGCCGCCGTAGAATTTCACTTCGTCAAACGCATAGGAATATTGAAGGCTGCCCAACGCGGGCGGCGAGGGAACGCGGAACTGACTGGCGGACGCGATGACCAGCGGTTTGACCGTACTCCACCGTGCGCCGAGGGCGAGGGGGCTCTGGCTGATCGGATCTGGACGCCATTTTCCGGGCTGGTTGCTCGGAAAGAAGTCGACCCCGATGCGAGGCTCGGCCTGGCCCGAGCCATCGTCGGCCCGTAGCGCGAGAATCGCTGCGGCCGCGCGGCGACCGACCTCAATCCCGTTCGCCTTCGAAGAGCCGGGCGGCATGTAGCTCAGGTCGTCGGCCAGCAGCGCGTCGAACCGCGGACTCTGCGAAGGAAACAACGCGACGAGCGTATCGTGCGCCGCCTTGGCGACGGCCCCCTTCGCCGACGCACCGTAGGGCGCCGGGTAAAGATCCGTGTAGCTCTTGTACCCACCGACGATGGCGTTCACCGCATCGAAGACAGCAATGTGAACGATCGCGAACGCAAGGCTCGTGCGTGCAGGGCCAAGCTGCTCGCCAAAGACCCGGGACTCGCCGGGCGCAGGCGGTGTGTGATCGATCGCGTTCGCATCCGTCATCACCTCGTTCCAGTAGAGAACCGAGCTCGCGTCGTCGCCAACCACTCGTGGCGAGCGCGGACTCGAAAGGAGCTGAAGAGCGGGCGTGCCTCCATAGGTGTAGCGTGGCCCCCAGACTTCCTGGAGTCCGCCGAGAAACCCGTCAGCCCACGCCAGAGCGGCCAGGCCGAGTGAGACCACGGCCAGAGTGAGAACGATCAGGTTGCGGTTTCCGTTGCCAGTCATCAGTCCTCCTCGACAATCCGTCACTCAGCAGCGCGAGACCCGCCCTCAAGCAAGAGGCATCACCATGAATGACAGCGCCACCGGACAGCGATTGTTGGGTTGCGGCGATGCATGCGGCAGGCCAGAGGTTAACTGTCGGGCTCCACTCCGGCCCCAAGTTCTTCGTCTCTCTCGCCGGGATGCCGTGACGTTTGGGGTAAACTTCAAGCGGAATGTCGAGCTAGGTGCTCTTGCCAGGACATTAAGAAAGAAGAACTCTGTGGTGAAGACGATACTGAGTCATCCATGCTGCGATGCTGATTACAGTTTTGCAAGGGGCGCGATTTCTTGATGAACGGGACGACCGACAAGAAGGGGATAAACCCGCGACGGAAGGAGGAGACGATGAGCGTTGGACGGAGTTCCCGGCGATGGAATCGATTCCGACGAGCGGCATTTGCGGCCTCGAGCATCCTCATGGCGGCCGTCTGCCAGGCGCAAACCCCTGTGCCGCGCTCGACATCGAGCAAAGTCGTACTGTTTGCCAGTGTAGGGCCTGACTTGATCTGGTACGACGTGGACGTCGAGCACGCGACACTGGTCAAGCAAGGCTCAACGACGCTTCCGGCGAATGTACAGGAGGCGTGGCCTCATCCCTCCAAGGAGTACCTTTACGTAGTATGGAGCAACGGCGGTCCCAGCTACGCAGGTCCCTTCAGCGGTGCGGCATCGAGCGGTAACAAGCATGGTGTGAGCACGTTCCAGATCGATAAGGCATCGGGGGCGCTACGGCCCCACGGCCAGCCCGCATCGCTGCCCTCTCGTCCGATTCATATCACCACCGATGTTCTCGGTGCGCATGTACTGGTCGCGTACAACGATCCGAGCGGCGTGACTGTGCATCGGATCCTGACCGACGGGACCGTCGGCTCAGAGGTCAAACCGCCAACACCGCTCGACGTCGGAATTTATGCGCATCAGGTACGCGTAGATCCGTCAAACGAGAGTGTGATTCTAGTGACTCGCGGCAACGGTCCCGCTGGCGGCAAACCCGAAGATCCAGGGTCGGTGAAGGTATTCAGCTACAAAGACGGAGTCCTCACCAATCGCGCCGCAATTGCGCCGGGAGGAGGGTTCAACTTTCAGCCCCGGCATCTCGATTTTCACCCGTCACGGCCGTGGGTGTTCGTCACGCTGGAACGGCAAAATAAGCTCCAGGTTTACAAGCGGGAGCCGGCCGGCACCCTCAGCAGCAAGCCGTTGTTTACGAAGGAAACCCTGACAGTTCCGGACAACATTCGACCAGGGCAGGCGGTGGGAACGGTTCATGTACATCCCAGTGGCCGGTTTGTGTACTTGGCCAACCGCGCCAGCGGCACGGCAGCTTTCGAAGGCAAGCCGGTCTTTGTGGGAGGGGAAAACGCCATCGCCGTGTACCGAATCATTCAGGACACCGGCGAGCCGATTTTGATCCAGAACATGGACACGCGAGGGATCCACCCGCGCACATTTGCCGTCGACTCCACCGGCCGGATCCTAGTCGTTGCCAACCAGATGTCGCTCTCGGTGCGTGAGGGAAGCCACGTGAAGACCGTGCCCCCCAGTCTGGCAGTCTTCCTGGTCGGCGCCGATGGCAAGCTCGACTTCAAGCGCAATTACAACGTCGAAATGGCGGCCGGCCGAAGCCTGTTCTGGACAGGGATCGTTTCGCTTCCCTGAACAAATCACGTTCAACGCAGAGACCGCGGAGGCCGCAGAGAAGTTCTTGATGTTGTTGAAGGCAACCACGAAAGCACGAAGACACGAAGAAGCCAACGTACTTTTCGTGTTTTCGTGCCTTCATGGTTGCATTTTTCCGTGAGCTCTGCGAGCTCTGCGTTCAAACGTCGCATTTCTGTCGGGCTCGCTAGAGCGCCCAGAAAGGCGCCAGCGCCTGTTTTGCCGTGTCGGCGCACGCGCGGCCGCGGTCGGGCGCCACATCGCTCTTCGGCCACTGGGGCTCGGAGATTGGCGACGCGAGAACCTCCACGACGTCNNNCCTTCGGTGACGAGCGCCATCCTTCCGTTGCAGCACTCTTCGGCAACCCGCCTCAACTCCGACGTCATCGCCCCAAATGAAGCGGTCGTGAGGCGCATGCTGGCGAGCGGATCGCGTTCGTGCGCGTCGAAGCCGGCCGACACGAGCAGCACATCGGGTTTGAACTGCCGCAGGACGGGAACCACAACTTCCTCGAAAAGGAGTCGATAGTCGGCGTCGGCGGCACCAGCTTCGAGCGGAAGATTTACCGTAAACCCCTTCCCTTGACCGACGCCAGTTTCGTCAGATGCGCCCGTGCCCGGGTAGTACGGCCACTGGTGGATTGACACGTACATCACCGCCGGATCGTCTTCGAAGCGGTGCTGCGTGCCGTTGCCGTGATGCACGTCGAAGTCGACGATCGCGACGCGTCCCGCACCGATCGTGCGCGCGTGGGCCGCCGCGACGGCGACGTTGTTGTACAGGCAGAAGCCCATCGCGCGATCGCATTCCGCGTGATGGCCAGGCGGACGCACGAGTGCCAGCGCCGTCTGGTGCGATCCCCGCATCGCGCGCTCGATGGCGTCGATGGCCGCGCCCGCGGCGAGCAGCGCGGTCTCGTGCGATTCCGGCGACGTATAGGTATCCTGGTCGAGTGCGACGGCGCGTCCGGCCGTTTCCGAGATGCGCCGAAGATAACCGGCGTCATGGACGCGCGCCAGCTGCTCGTGCGTCGCCTGGCGCGGCGCCACCACTTCCCCGCCCCGATTCCGCCACCGCCTAGCGACGGCCTCCATCACCTCTGCGCGTTCCGGGCCCTCAGGATGTCCCGGCGGAGTCTGATGCTCGACGAAGCGATCGGAGGAGATCAAAATCAACGACATAAACCACGAAAGACACTAAGGACACGAAGAAAACAACCGGGAAGCAGACCCGACAGTTTACCTTGGTGTCCTTGGCGTCCTCTGTGACGATGCAGTGCTGCGAACCAGGTCAAGCGCGCGTTGTTCGAGCGCGTGGAGACGCTCCTCGAGCATCCGCCGCGCCGTTTCGACGCGGGAATCGTCGGCGTCGGCCGCGACCTCCAACGGCTCGCCCATTGCAAGCGCAACGGTCGCGTACGGCTTCGGAACCTGCGTCCGATCCCAACTGTTCAGCGTCCAGTGACGGTCCGCTTCGACATGGAACGGCAGGACGGGATTTCCAGTCGCCTTCGCCAACCACATCGCGCCTGGCTGCGCCACCCGCGCGGGACCGCGCGGCCCGTCAACCGTGAACCCGGCCGGCTTTCCGGCCGCCATGTCGCGGACCAACTGCAGAAGCGCCTTGCCCCCCCCGCGCGACGTGGAGCCGCGCGCGGTGCCGTACCCGAACCGCTCGATGATGCCGGCGATCCACTCGCCGTCGAAATTCTCGCTCGTGATGACGACGATGCCACGGCGCCGGAAAAAGTAGGCGGCCGGCAGAATGCGGCCGTGCCAGAAGGTCATGATCGGCTGGCGCCCGGTCGCGACGATCTCATCGAGATGCTGGAGACCTTCGGTGCGCCACCGCAGCGTCACACCAAGGCTAGCGACAAGACGGTAGCCCACCGCGGCGATGAGCTTCGCCTGGGCCCGCTTGCTCAGCGACGAACGCCATGGGGTCTTGGTCATCCACGATCTACGATTGCCGATCTAAGACTTGCCGAGCTGCCATCCCTGATGGGTGATCGCTGATTTGCAGCCGCAGGTTTGCGATTCAATCTAGATCGTCGAT
>QHWL01000526.1:4811-7392 GCA_003222555.1 Acidobacteriota bacterium
TGATTACCTGATACGGATCCATGATGTCGCAGGTCTTGCAGTGCACGCAGTTCGACGCGTTGATCTGCAGCCGCTTGCCGCCGCCGTCCGCGGCGACCATCTCGTAAACGCTCGCTGGGCAGAAACGCTGGCACGGGTTGCCGTACTCTTCGGTGCAGATGGAGTGACACACGTCAGTGTGCACGAGCAGGTGGACGAGCTGATCCTCTTCGTGGCGCGTGCCGGAATAATGCACGTTGGTGAGCTTGTCGAAGGTCAGCCGGCGATCCGGCTTGATCGCGTTGGTCGCCTCGCCAGGAACCGCCCGGCCCGAGCGGCCGTAAAATTCTGCCAGTGTCTTCATCCGCGCGTGGCCGGGCTGGGCGCGCATCGGTCGGAACCACCACCCTCCGGTGACGAGAGAGAAAGCGGAGTACGCGAGCCCGGCGAGCAAGCCGTACTCGAACGCCTGATGGACGTTGCGAACAGGATAAAGCTCGCGCCGAATCGGGCCCTCGTCGACCTTCGTCTCGAACTGGTGCAGCCTGGCCGTCGATGTGTCGCCGGCACGGATGGCCTCGAAGGCTGTTTCTGCTGCCAGCATGCCCGATCGCATCGCGAGGTGGATACCCTTGAGGCGCATCGAATTCATGAACCCCGCCGCGTCGCCGACGATGAGGGCGCCGTCGGCGTAGCAGCGCGGAATCGCGTACCAGCCGCCCTCGGGCAGCGCTTTCGCGCCGTACCGCACCATCTGTCCGCCTTCGAGCAGTCCCCTCACGAGCGGATGCCGCTTGAAGTGATTGAAGGCCACGTGCGGATCGAAGATCGGATCCTGGTAGTCGAGGCCGGCAACGAAGCCGACCGACAGCCTGCCCTCCGGCATCGCGTAGATGAAGCCACCGCCGAATTCCTCCACGCGCATCGGATAGCCCATCGTATGGATCACGGTGCCGGCGGCCACCCTGTCGGCCGGCACCTCCCACAACTCCTTGATGCCGATGGCGAAGAGCTGGGGATGATCCGCGTCGGCGAGCTCGAGACGACGCATGAGCTCTCTGGTGAGGTTGCCGCGCACGCCGTCGGCGAAGATCGTCACTTTGGCGTGAATGTCGACGCCGGACT
The DNA here is from genome assembly GCA_003222555.1 of Acidobacteriota bacterium. Classification (GTDB taxonomy): domain Bacteria; phylum Acidobacteriota; class Vicinamibacteria; order Vicinamibacterales; family CAVVIG01; genus JAHFUJ01. Next base: position 5,916 of record QHWL01000526.1, read on the forward strand.
CGAAGCTCGCCTTTCGTTCCCCGTGCTTGCCGACGCCGCGGTCGCCACTGCGCACGCCCAGAATCCTCTCGCCGTCCATCAGGAGGTCGGCGCCCGCAAATCCCGTGAACAGATCGATGCCTTCCGATTCGACGAGAACCGCAAGCCACTTGACGAACTTGTTCAGCGAGATGATGTAATGGCCGTGGTTGGTCAGCGGCGGCGGTGTGAATGGGAACCTGAGCTTGCCGTTCGGCGTGAGGAAATAGACACGATCCTCGCGCACCGGCGTCGCAAGCGGCGCACCTCTGGCCTCGAAGTCGGGAAGCAGATCGCGCAGGCTCGATGGATCGAGCACTGCGCCCGAAAGCATGTGAGCCCCGGCCTCACGCGCCTTCTCGAGGACGGCGATCGACAGAGCCTCGCCGGCGGCCTTCCGCAATTGGGCCAGCCGCAGCGCGGCGGACAACCCGGCTGGACCGGCGCCAACGATCAGCACATCGACGTCGAGTGTCTCCCGCTCCATCGCTACGCCCGGTTATCACGAAGACACGAGGGACACGTTCTTTGTGAGCCTTCGTGTGCTTCGTGCCTTCGTGATCTGCCTTCGATCGATCGTCGTCACTTCCGCAACTCGGCGACAATCGCCGGCACCATCTCGAAGAGGTCGCCGGCAATGCCGTAGTCGGCCACCTCGAAGATCGGCGCGTCGGCGTCCTTGTTGATCGCGACGATCGTCCGCGATCCCTTCATGCCGACGACGTGCTGAATGGCGCCCGAGATGCCGAGCGCGAGGTAGAGCTTTGGCGCGACCGTCTGGCCAGAGCTGCCGATCTGCCGCTCCATTGGCAACCAGCCAGAGTCGCAGATCGGCCGTGACGCGGCAAGCTCCGCGCCGAGCGCGTCGGCGAGCTGCTGCGCCAGCGGCAGATGCTCCTGTCCCTTGATGCCCCGTCCGACCGCCACGATGCGCTCGGCCTGCGACAAGTCGACGGCCTGCCTGACCTCCTGAAACGGCGCATCGGGCTTCTCCCGGATCGCCGCCGCGTCGACGCTGATGTTCAGCGGTCTCACCGGCGCGGCCGCCGAGCCCTTTGCCGCCTGGTCGGCGCGGAAGGCGCCGATCTGAAACGTGATGAAGTGGGGACCGGGCCCCAGCGGCACGATGTCGGCCGCCAGCTTGCCCTGATACATCGGGCGAACAAACGCCGCGTCCCCGCCCACGTTCTTGATCGCGGTGACGTCGGTGATGAGCGCGCGGTCCATGCGCGCTGCAAGCGTTGGCGCAAAATCGCGCGTCTGATACGTGTGCGGCAGCAGGACCATCGTTGGCGAAAGCTGCTCGATCGCCGGCTGGAGTGCGGCCGTGTAGCCGTCAGGCGTGTACGGCTCGAGCGCCGCATGGTCTATCGTCACGATTTCCTTCACCTGCGCGGCCGAGAGCTCTGTCGCGACGCTGCCGACGCCCGATCCAGGCAAGACCACCGCAATCGGCTGT
>QHWL01000021.1 GCA_003222555.1 Acidobacteriota bacterium
TGCCCGCGGCAGCGAGAGTCTTGATTGGCCCCGCAGAAATCGCGTTGACGCGGATGTTCCGGGGACCGAGGTCGCTCGCCAGGTAGCGAACACACGATTCGAGCGCGGCCTTGGCGACGCCCATGACGTTGTAGTTGGTGAACACGCGCTGGCTGCCGAGATAGGTGAGCGTCAGGATGCTGCCGCCACCACGCCGTTCGAGAAGTGGGACGAGGGCGCGCGTCAGCGCGATGAGCGAATAGGCGCTGATGTCGAGGGCGATGCGAAATCCCTCGCGTGAAGTCTGCACGAAAGGATTCGACAGCTCAGCCTGCGGCGCGAACGCCGCTCCGTGGACGAAAAAATCGAGCCCGCCGAACTCGCGGTCGAGCGACGCCGCCAGATCCGCGATCTGTTGATCGCTCGCGACGTCGCACGGCACCACCAGCGGCTGCTCCAACTTCGCCGCGAGCTCGCGAACGTTCTCCTCGAGGCGCTCGCCCTGATACGTCAGCGCGAGGCGGGCGCCCGCCGTGGCGGCCGCCTGCGCGATCGCCCATGAGATTGACCGTTTGTTGGCGACACCAACCACGAGGCCGTGCTTGCCAGAGAGGTCGGGCATCGGTCGGTCCGGCTACATGTGGGTCGGGCTGAAGCCGGACACTACTTCGAGCGTTTTCTGCCCGGGCCGTGGCGGAGGCGGGACGTCGTCGTCCCCTGGGGCGGGCGTCCGCCGCCGTGGCGGGGCATTCCGCCGCGCGAGGGCGGGCCGCCCATGTTCCCGGGTGATCGATTTGTCTGAAACTGCTGCCCGCCGCGTGGGGACCGCGGCCGGAAGCGATTTTGTCGTCCACCCGGCTGCCGAATCGTGAAGTCGGGCGCCGGACGCGTCGGCGGCTGGCCATCGAGCCGAGGCAGCGACGCACGAATGAGCGGCCTGTGCACGGGGCCTTCTTCGCGCTCGTCGTCGCGCCGGTCTTCATCGCTTCCAGCGCTTCCAGCGCTTCCATCGCTTCCAGGGGCCGGCGCGCCGTTCTCGGGCTCGAGGCTCGCGATCGCCACGATGCCTTTTTCAATCTCCGCAGGCGGAATCGCCGGATCATCGGCCGCCGCGGCCGACGCCGGCGCGGAGTCGGCCGGCTCCGCGTCGGGAGGCGGGTCGTGCGCAATCCGTTTCGGGCCGCTGGCGAGCACTTGCGCATACAGCGCCGCAGGCGTGCCGGATTTGCGGCGATGCCGGGGCATTTTCGCCTGCTTGTATTCGTGCTCCGCGTCGCACGTCGTGCAGCGCGTCTGCTTCACCTCAGGGCCCATCATGGCGACGATCGCGTGGTTGGTGAGCCGGCGTTCCCGTGGACAGTAATCGTCCAGAATGTCACCAAGCCGAAGCTGGCGCTGCTGCATCAAAATCTCCCGAAGGATCCTCTGGCGGGGAAAGGGAATGCGATAGGCGGTGCAATCTTAGCAGAGCTCGTTTCCGGGTGGCAATAGCGCCGAACGGCTACCCCACCACACCCGCCAGCCACTGCCGGACCTCCGCCAATCGGGCCTCAACCGCCGCGGGCGCCGTCGATTGCGGCGTCCGCTTCGCGCCAACCGATACACGGGCCGTCACACGACTGACAATATCGGTATCGAACCGGTCGCTCGCGGCGTGCCACTCGTCGAGCGACAACGACCCGAAGTCCCGGCTTTCGGCGGCCAGTTTACGCACCAGCCCGCCGACAACCTCGTGCGCCCGGCGAAACGGCACCCCGCGTCCGACCAGATAATCCGCGACGTCAGTGGCCAGCAGCAAGCCTGATGCCGCCGATTCCGCCCGATCGCGATTGAGCGTCAGGCTCCCGACGACCGAGCGGACGACCGCCACGCAGCCCGCCAGCGTGTCTTCCGCGTCGAACACCCCCTGCTTGTCCTCCTGCAGATCCTTGTTGTACCCGCTCGGGAGCCCCTTCATCGTCGTCAGGAGCGCAATCAGGTGGCCGATGGCGCGGCCCGATTTACCCCGCACCAGCTCGAGCGGATCGGGATTTTTCTTCTGCGGCATCATGCTGCTGCCGGTGCTGAGCGCGTCGGAAAGCTCGAAAAACCGATATTCGTCACCGCAGAGGATGATGAGGTCCTCCGCCAGCCGGCTCAGATGCACCATCGTGATCGCGCAGGCGTAGAGGAAGGACGCCGCGAAGTCACGATCCGACGAGGCATCGATGCTGTTGGCGACGACGCGGGAAAAGCCGAGATGGCGTGCGAGCGCTTCGACGTCAATCGGATAGCTCGTGCCCGCGACTGCGCCCGAGCCGAGCGGCAGCGCGTCGGCCTCGGCGCGGGCCGCCGCCAGGCGCTCATGGTCTCGCCGCAGCGGTGCCACGTGCGCGAGAAAGAAGTGCGCGACCAGCACGGGCTGGGCGGGCCGGAAGTGGGTGAAGGCCGGCATCAGGGCATCTCCCGACAAGGAGGCCTGCGCGGCCAAGGCCGCCGCCACGCGCGCGATGTCGCGCTGCAGTGGCGGAATCCGTCGCATCAAATACAGTCGCAAATCGACCGAGACCTGCTCGTTGCGCGAGCGTCCGGTGTGCAGGCGGCGTCCGATGTCGCCCAGCCGCTCCACAACCAGCCGCTCGACGAAGCTGTGAACGTCTTCGTCGGATCCGTCGACGAAGCTCGGATCGGACCGTCCCCGTTCGAGAATTTCGGTGAGCGCCTGCTCGATCTGACGGGCCTCATCCCGCGAGAGAACGCCGGCCGTTGCAAGCGCGCGCGCCCAGGCGACGCTCCCCGTCACATCGTCTTCAAAGAGGCGCCGATCGAATTGAAAGGACGCGCCGAACTCGAACGCGGCAGCATCGGGTGCCGTGTCGAAGCGGCCCGACCAAAGGGGAGTCATTTAGTCGTTCGTCGACGTCGTTGCGGCGACGACGACCGCCTGACGGCCAACGGCTTTGGGCGCTTTCCGCGCGGCGACCTCGACCGGGAGGCCCCAAATCTTGATGAAGCCGACGGCGGCCGTATGATCGAAAAGATCCCCGGCGTCGTAGGTCGCGAGCGCGTGATCGTACAGCGCGTAGGGCGATTTTCTGCCCACGATTCGCGAGTTCCCTTTGAACAGCTTCGTGCGGATGACGCCCGTCACGCGCTCCTGGACTTTTTCCTCGAATGCGTCGATCGCCTCGCGCGTCGGCGTGAACCACAGGCCGTTGTAAACGATGTCGGCGTACGTGACGCTCATATCGCGGCACAGCCTGTCCATGTCTTTGGTCGTCACGAGCTTCTGCAGCTCCTTGTGCGCGGCGTGCAGCACGACGGCCGCCGGCGCCTCGTAGATCTCGCGCGACTTGATACCGACCAGCCGGTTTTCGACCATGTCGATTCTGCCCACGCCGTGCGCGCCGGCGATCGTCCCCAGGCTGGCAATGAGATCGAGGAGCGGCATCGCAACGCCGTTGATGGCGGTCGGGACGCCGCGCTCGAAGGAAATCTCCACGTAAGCAGGTTCGTCGGGACAATCGGCCGGTGACTTGGTGAGGGTGTAGATCTCCTCGGGCGGCTCGATCCAGGGATCCTCCAGCACGCCGCACTCGATCGAGCGTCCCCACAGATTGGAATCGGTGCTGTACGGACTCTCGAGCGTGGCTGGAACGGGCACGCCGCGGGCGCGCGCGTACTCGATTTCCTGAGGCCGGGTCATGCCCCAATCGCGCGCCGGCGCGATGACCCTGATTTTTGGGTCGAGCGCGCGCGCGGTGACATCGAGGCGCACCTGGTCGTTGCCTTTACCGGTGCTCCCGTGGGCGATCGCGGTTGCCTGCTCGATAGCGGCAATCTCGACCAGCTTCTGCGCGATGAGCGGCCGCCCGAGCGCGGTCGCCATCGGGTAGCGGTCTTCGTAAATCGCGTCGGCCTTGAGCGCACGCAGGATGTAGTGGCGGGCGAACTCCTCGCGGACGTCAAGCACGTGGGCCCGGACCGCCCCGGTCGCCAGCGCGCGATCGCGCACCTCTTCCAGTTCCTTGCCCTGTCCGAGATCCATCGTGACCGCGATGATCTCGGCGCCATAGCGCTCGGCCAGCCACGGAATCGCCACCGACGTGTCGAGCCCGCCCGAATATGCCAACACAATGCGTTCCATTGACTCTCCTCTTGTGTGTTTACGCCTGCCGAACCTAATGACCTTCTTCACGAAGGCACGAAGCGCCACGAAGAACACGAAGCGCTTTTGTACAAAATCATTCTTCGTGATCTTCGTGGTTTCTTCGTGCCTTCGTGATAAAGCATCCCCTCAGCGTCCCGCATACGCTTCGAGCCGCCGGACGAGCGCCGCCGCGCTTCGCCCGTCCCGCGCGATGACGAGAATCGTGTCGTCGCCGGCGATCGTGCCGACCGCTTCGGTGAGCTGCGCGCGATCGATCGCGAGCGCGAGCGGCTGCGCCTGCCCGACGCCGGTTCTGATGACCACCAGCTGCTGAACGCGCTCGGCGCGCCGAAGGAACTCGGCGGTCGCCCGTTCGAGCGCCGTGCGCGCCGTTTGCGGGTTCGTCGTATCGACGCCCGGGCGCTGATAGGCGCCGTCGCCCGCGCGCTTGACGAGCCCGAGCTCCTTGATGTCGCGCGAGATCGTGGCCTGCGTCGCGTCGAAGCCGCGCCGGTGCAGCCGGCGGCGAAGGTGATCCTGGCTGTGCAGGGCTTCGCGATCGACGAGTTCCAGAATCACAGCTTGGCGGCGCGCTTTCATCAGCTCCCGGAGGGCGCTTTCAGGATACACGATTTGCCGTCCAGGCGTCACCGATTATTCATCGATTTTTGTTGAGTGGAGACGCGCTTGGGTGTATAAATATACTTTCTGATGCATACGGTCCTGCGTCCGAGCGCCTCTCGCTCCGGCGGCGCCCCTCTCCCCACCGCCCGCGTGGCGGTGGCCGGCGCAACAGGCTACACCGGTCAGGAGCTGCTCCGGCTGCTCGCGCGGCATCCGGGAGTTGTCGTCACCGCCGCCATGGCGTCGGGCGCGACGACGGCAGTGCGGCGCCTGCCGGCGCTCGTCCGCGTGTGGGACGGCGTCATCACGCCGTTGGCGCACGAGACGCTCGCCCGCGAGACGGACGTCGTGTTCCTGGCGCTGCCTGATGCGGCCGCCGCAGAGCTCGCCCCCGCCCTTGTGGACGCCGGCGTCCGCGTCGTCGATTTGTCGGGCGCCTTTCGGCTCCGCGATGCCGGCGCGCGTGCGCGCTGGTATCCGCAAACCCGCCACTTGCCGAACGGCGTCGCCTATGGATTGACCGAGCGCGAGCGAAACGCCGTGGCGGGCGCGCAGCTGGTCGCCAACCCGGGCTGTTATCCCACGGCGGCGCTTCTGGCGCTCGCGCCGCTGGCTGAGGCCGGCCTGCTCGTCGCCGGCAGCGAGATCGTCGTGGACGCCAAGTCGGGGGTATCGGGCGCCGGCAAGACGCCTTCTGAGCGGACGCACTTCTCCGAGTGCCATGGGAACCTGTCCGCGTACGGAGTCTTCGGCCACCGGCACGGCGCGGAAATCGAGCAAGGCGTCGCCGCCGCCTCAGAGGCGTCTCACGCGCTCACGTTTGTCCCCCACCTGGTGCCGCTCGATCGCGGCCTCCTGTCGACCATTTACCTCCGGGTCGCCCCCGGAACGACGGAGGAGATGCTCGGCGAAGTGTTCGAACGTGCGTATGCCGATGCGCCGTTTGTCCGCCTAGCGGGGTCGTCGCTGCCCGAAATCAAGCACGTGGCGCACACGAATTTCTGCGACATCGGCTGGCGCGTGGATCCGTCGGGCCGCGCGGTGCTCGTATCGGTCATCGACAACCTGCTGAAAGGCGCGTCCGGCCAGGCCGTGCAGAACATGAACGTGATGCTCGGTCTGGACGAACGCACGGGCTTATTGTGACGACGAACCACAAAGGACACCAAGGACACAAAGGGAACCCTTGGTTTTACCCTTGTGTCCTCAGTGTCCTTTGTGGTGGACGCCTTTGATCACGGCTCCACTCGTCTTGAAGATTGGCGGCGAGCTGCTCGACGCTCCGGGTTGGCTCGAGGGCGTCGTCGCGGCGATTGCGGCCATGGCCGCGAGCGGCGTTCCGTTGGTCGTGGTTCATGGTGGTGGCCGTGAAATCGACGCCGCGCTCAGAACCGCCGGCATCGAGAAGCGACAGGTCGAGGGGCTGCGGATCACCGACGAGCGGACCTTGGATGTGGTGGTATCGGTTCTTGCCGGCACGGTCAACACGCGGTTTGTTGCGGCGCTCGCCGCGGCCGATGTCCCAGCGGTGGGGTTGACAGGCGTGGACGGCGGCTGCGGATTGTCGGAAGCGGCGCCCCCGCATCGAACGGTGGACGGACGGTCCGTGGATCTCGGACGTGTCGGCGTGCCCAGCGAACAGGCCGACATGCGTCTGTTGACCGCGCTGCTGCGAGACAGATTTCTGCCGGTCGTCGCCAGCATCGGCGTCGGCGGCGACGGACGGTTGTTCAACGTCAACGCCGATGCGTTTGCGGGGCACCTTGCGGCACGGCTCGGCGCGCGGCGCCTCGTCATCGCCGGCACAACGCCCGGCGTGCTGGGCGAGGACGGCGCGACCGTGGCCGTGATTGACGGCGGAGCCATCGGCCGGCTCGTCGCCGGCGGCACCGCGACGGCGGGAATGATTGCGAAGCTGCATTCGTGCGAGCGCGCGCTGGCCGGTGGTGTGGAGGACGTGGTGATTGTGGACGGCCGCGATCGAGTGGCCCTCGAGGCTGCCGGGGCCGGCGCCGTGCCCTCGACGGCGACCCGTCTGACGGGTGCCGGTCTGACCGCCTCCGCCAGGCTACGGCGGTCCGCCGAAGCGGCGCGAAGGCGGAAGACCTGCGCCACAACCGCCGCGGAGTAGGCAGAAGTCGCGAAGGGCTTGGGAGCGTGTGAACAGATGCGCCGTTTCACGGCAGAGCACGCCGAGAATTCCTGGCGTTTTCTTCTCTGCGGTCTCGGCGATCTCGACGTCAACGGTTTCTTCACAAGAAGGAGCAGCGCAGGACGTTAGTCCTGCCAGGGCAACGATGCAAACAACAGTGGACGATGTTCAAGCGCGGGAAGCGCGGTACATCCTGCAGACCTATCGGCGCGCACCGATTACGTTCGTGCGCGGCAAGGGTGTGCGTCTGTACGACGCCGACGGCGGCGAATATCTCGACCTGCTGTCGGGTATAGGCGTGGCATCGCTCGGCCACGCCCACCCTGGACTTGCGCGCGCCATCGCCGACCAGGCGCAGACGTTGCTCCACACGTCGAACCTTTTCTACCACCCGCTGCAGGGCCAGCTTGGCGAACATCTGGCCAATCTGTCTGGCCTGCCGCGGACGTTTTTCTGCAACAGCGGCGCCGAGGCCGTGGAGGCGTGCCTGAAGTTCGCACGACGCTACTGGTACACGCGCGGCGAGCGGCGACCGGAAATCATCGCGCTCGAAAAATCGTTTCACGGCCGCACGTTCGGATCGCTGTCGGTCACCGCGGACGAGCACTACCGCGCACCGTTCGTGCCGCTGCTGTCGGACGTGCGCTTCGTCCCGGTCAACGATCCGGAGGCCCTGCTGTCGGCCGTCTCCCGCTCGACGGCGGCGATCATCGCGGAGCCGGTGCAGGGGGAAGGGGGCGTCAGGCCGCTCACGTCTGCGTTCGCCCATGCGATTGGCGAGGCGTGCTCGAAAACCGGAGCGTTGTTGATTGCCGATGAGGTGCAAAGCGGTCTTGGGCGGACCGGTTATCCGTTCTACTTCGCGGCTCTCGGCCTCAGGCCCGATCTCGTCTCGGTGGGGAAGGCCCTCGGCGGCGGCGTGCCGGTCGGCGCGGCGCTCATCAATGAAGAGGTGGCCTCGACGATTTCGTTTGGCGATCACGGCAGCACCTACGGCGGCAACCTGCTCGCGTGCCGCGCGGCGCTGTGCGTCCTCGACGAGCTGGTCGGAGGCGGCCTGATGGCGCACGTCGCCCGCGTCGGACGCCATGTCGAGCAGCGGCTCAGAGCGATGGCGGCCACCCACGCGATCGTGAAGGAGGTCAGGGGAGCGGGCCTCATGTGGGGCCTCGAGTTGACGCGCGATGCGGCGCCGGTCGTTCAAGCCGCCGTGGCGCGCCGCGTCATCGTCAACCGGACGGCGGAAACCGTTGTGCGACTGCTGCCACCGCTCATCATCACCGGCGCCGAAGCCGACGAAGGTCTCGATCGCCTGGACGCCGCGCTCGGCGACGTCGGAGACAACGCATGACCCGCGGACGGATCGCCGTTCGGACCGCGGAGGCCTCGCAGGCGCCGAAGCTCCACGCGCTGATTTCGGCGAATCTCGAGGAAGGCCATCTGCTGCCGCGCACGCTCAGCGAGCTCGTCGTGCACGCCGAACGGTTCGCCATCGCGGTTCGTGGCAAGAAGATCGTCGGCTGCGCCGAGCTGGCGCCGCTCAGCCCTCACGTGGCCGAGGTCCGGTCGCTTGCCGTGGACAGCGGCGAGCGCGGACGCGGCGTCGGCACGCGGCTCGTGGACCAATTGCGGCGCCGCGCGCGGGGCGAAGGCTTCGAGAAGCTGTGCGCGTTCACGCACACGCCCGGGTACTTCATGCAGATGGGCTTCTCGATCGTGCCGCACCAGTGGCTTCCGGAGAAGATCTTCACCGACTGCCTCAAGTGCCCCTTCTTCCGCCGGTGCGGCCAGTACGCGATGGTCGTGCCGCTCGACCATCTTCGAGTCGCCGACGATCGGCGCAGGCCGCTCGAATCGATAGCCGACGACGGCCGGCCCGGGACCGTCGCTCCCTACGCATGATCGTGGCCGTCAAGAACGCAATCGGCGGCGGTGTCACGACGCCGCAGGGCTTTCGCGCGGCGGGCGTCAGCGCGGGCATCAAGTCAAGGGGACTCGACCTCGCGCTGCTCGTATCCGGCCCACCGGCAACGGCGGCTGCCGTGTTCACCGTCAATCGCGCGCAAGCGGCGCCCGTACTGGTGTCACGCGAGCATCTCCAACGTTCCGGCGGAACGGCGCGAGCCATCGTCGTCAACAGCGGGTGCGCGAACGCCTGCACCGGCGACGAAGGCGTCCGGGTGGCGCGGGACATGGCGTCGGAGACCGCTCGGCTCGTCGGCTGTCCCATCGAGCAGGTGCTCGTCGCGTCGACCGGCGTGATCGGCGTGGCGCTGCCGATCGCGCGCGTCATGACCGGTCTGCCGATCGCGTTTGCCGCGCTCGGTACCGATCAGGGCCCGATGGCGGCTCGCGCGATCATGACGACCGATCCCTTCCCGAAGGAGGCGGCCGCGCACGTCACGATTGGCGCCCGCGCTGTCGCGGACATCGGAGGCATGGCCAAAGGTTCGGGAATGATCGAGCCGATGATGGCGACGATGCTGGGGTTTGTGACCACGGATGCGTCGGTGCCGCAGCCGCTGCTCGATCGCGCCCTGCGCGAAGCGGTGAACGATACCTTCAACGCGATCACCGTGGACGGCGACTGCTCGACCAACGACTGCGTGATGCTGCTCGCGAACGGGCAGAGCGGCACAGTCGTCGACGAAACCCTGTACGGCGAGTTCGTCGGCGGGCTTCGCGCCGTGTGTCTCGAGCTCGCGCTCGGCATCGTGCGCGGCGGCGAAGGCGCGACCAAGCTCGTCACAGTCACCGTGACTGGCGCCGCGTCGAAAGCCGACGCCCGCCGCGCCGCAAAGGCGATCGCCAACTCGTTGCTGGTGAAGACGGCCATCCACGGCGGCGATCCGAACTGGGGCCGTCTGATCGCGGTGGCCGGGCGGGCGGGCGTGGAATTCGAGCTCGGGCGCGCCGCCGTGTCGATCGGATCGACCGTGTTGTTCAAGAACGGCCGGCCGCACGATGAATGTGCTGCTCAAGCGGCGGCGTATATGAAGGGCAAGGACATCGCCGTGGGCGTCAACCTGGGCGCCGGGTCCGCTTCGTCGACCGTCTGGACGTGCGATCTCAGCGCAGAATACATCCGAATCAATGCCGATTACCGCACCTAACGCGAGAAAAACGATGACTGCGACAACCCTCGCCCGCCGCAAAGATTTTCTGTCGGTGCTGGACTTCGACGCCGCCGATCTCGAGCGTTGTCTCGAGCTGGCGGCCGAAGTGAAAGCGGATCGCTCGCTCGGGCGGCACGCGCCGACAGCAGAGGCTCTTAATGGCCGGCACGTGGCGGTACTCTTCGACAAGCCGTCGCTGCGGACGCGAACGACGTTCGAAATCGCCGTGCGCGAGCTCGGCGGCCACGTCGTGACCGTGCAGGCCGACGTCGCGCTCGGCCGGCGCGAGGCGGTGGCCGACGTCGCTCGAAACCTCGAGCGCTGGGTCGACGCCGTGATCATCCGGACGTTTTCGCAGCGCGCGCTCGAAGAGTTTGCGGCCGCTGCCAGGCGCCTGCACGTGGTCAACGCGCTAACCGACGAGGAGCATCCGTGTCAGGCGATTGCCGATTTCCTGACGCTGCGAGAGTACTGGGGCGCGCTCGGCGGGCGGACGATCGCCTTTGTCGGCGACGGCAACAATGTGGCGGCCTCGCTCGCGCACGCGGCGGCGATGCTCGGCGTCAACCTTCACGTCGCGAGCCCGGAAGGTTACCAGCTGCCGCACTCCGTGGTGCAGCAAGCGACGAGCGTGAGCCGTCACGGGGCCCGGCTGCGGCTCTTCAGCGAGGCCGCCGACGCGGTCGCCGACGTTGACGCGATTTATACCGATACCTGGACCTCGATGGGGCGAGAGTCAGAAATGGACGTCAGGCGTCTGGCGTTCGCGCCGTATCAGGTCAACGAAGCGCTGATGGCGCT
>QHWL01000527.1:0-2918 GCA_003222555.1 Acidobacteriota bacterium
CAGAGCAAGCCGTACGTAGGTGCGAACATGCCCACGATCGCGTCGCAGAGTCTGCCCGCGAACTGGGTGGTGCCCAACGCCGTCATCGGACCCAGCCTCGGACGGCCCCTGGCTGGCGGCGCCGCCGTGGCGATCGTGAACCTCGTGAAGCCGGGGACGTTGTACGGCGACCGGCTCAACCAGGTCGACCTGCGGTTCGGCAAGATCCTGCGGTACAACCGGACACGAACACTGATCGCCCTGGACATCTTCAACGCGTTCAATTCGAACACGATCGACAATTACCTGCCGGTGTTCGGCCCGAGCTATTTGAACCCGGCCTCAATCACGCCAGCACGGATCGCCAAGATCAGCGCGCAGTTCGATTTCTGACGATTGTCGATTGTCCATCTCGTGATTGACACCCGCGGAGCCCACGGGCGTAGAAGCTGCGGCGGCGCTTGCGCCGCCACTCATCGCGGGAGAGGCACGTCCTGTTGCGCGTTACCTACCACGGCATCTCTCGTTTTGTGTACTGGCGTCCGATCTCTGCCGCGCGCTGGTTGGCCGCCCCAATCATCACGCCTTCCTTGATCATGTCGATGACGTTGTCCGGCGTCACGGCATTGAGGAAGAAGATCTTGTTCGCCTTCGTCGCCGCGAAGACTTTCGCACGCGCCGCCTGAAGCACCGCAGGCATCGGACCTGGCTCTCCGCCGCGGACGCCAAGCGAGAACGCCATGTCGCCGGGTCCCCACTCTGCGAACGCGATACCGGGAACCTTCGCGTTCGCGTCCGCGTTCTCTAGCGCGTACTTGTCTTCTAGCTTCAGGCCGAGGAGCAGCTCGCCCTTTCGGTTGAGTGGCCACACATCGGCCTTCTCCGCGTACTCGTCAGCAGAGATTCCCCAGATGCGCGCCGCCGTCGGGTTGCCGTGAACGCCCCTGCGGCCGCCGTTGGCTGGAAACCGCACCGCTTCGACGAACGCACGGACCGCGCCTGGCGTGTCGGCGTGGCACAACAGAATGCCGTGAACGCCAGTCGCGAGCACCTGCTGGAACATCCACGCGTTGGCGCGCACACTTGTCTCGTCGGTACCGTTCACCGGCACGTTGACGATCACGGCCGGCGTGCGATGACCACTGCGGGTCGGTCCGCCCATCGCGAGACCACGCATGTATTCGGCGAGGCCCTTGACATCGAACGGGGCGTGCTCCATGTCGTAGCTGATGTAATCAGCCCACGTCTGCGCATCCTTGACCCCCTGCTCGAAGCTGCCTTCGGTGCCTTCGTGCGAACCCGTGTAATAAATCGGTTGGTCCTGCTCAAGGATCTCGATGGCCCGGTTGATGCGGCTGGCCTTCGGCGCCTCGGCGGCAAGATAGACGACGCTCAACACACCTGACAGGCCGACAGCGATCCAGCGTGGATTCTTCGCGGCGTTGTTCATCGCGTTACCCTCCTGCGATTCCGCTAGTATGCGCCCGACTCGAGCGCAGTGACATTGCTGGCAATCAAAATTCAGGTGCACCTCGGGCATGTTCACCAGCTGAACAGCAGTCCGCCATACGATCGCCGAGGATGACGAGCGTTTCAGCATGTCGAAGCATGCCGCGGTGCTCGTTCCACACTCTCCGCCGCTCGTATGGTCGGGCTAGAAACGCCCTCCCGAGCAGTCTTGACACGCCTGCGCGTCCGCCTTGACTTGCCCCACGGGCGAGCGTAGCCTTTCGCGTCGTCGCTGCCGCAAATGGGCAGCGATCCTCCGTTTTTCATTCGGCGCGCGCAGATGTGTTTCTAACCGATCTCAGGATTCTCGAAAGGAGCCTTTTCCTATGCGCCGGATTCTTTTTGTGGGATTGACGTGGTTGCTCCTCTATGCGCCATGCGTCGCGCAAACGCTGGGCACCATTACCGGAGAAGTGAGAGATACCACTGACGCTGTGGTTCCCGGCGTCACAGTGACCGTGGTGAACACAGCGACCAACGCCACCCGTACGACTTTGAGCAACGCGGTCGGCCTGTTCGACTTTCCGGCGTTGCAGCCGGGGACGTACACCGTCAAGAGTGAACTCGACGGTTTCAAAACCGCGACCCGCGACGTTGAATTGCAGGTGCAGCAGACCGCGCGCGTCAACTTCACGCTCGAGTTAGGCACAATCTCCGAAACGGCGACCGTGACGGGGGTCTCGCCGCTGGTCGAAACCCAGAATGCGACCATCGGCACCGTCATCGAGAACCGACGCATCGTCGAACTGCCGCTCAACGGCAGAAACTATCTCCAGCTCGTCGGGTTGAGTCCGAACGTCAGCGCCGAGTTTGCCGGTCCCGGTCAGGCGGGGAACCGCCAAGGCGGCACGCGCGCCAACCAGCAACTCTCGATTTCAGGGCAGCGCCGCGAATTCAACTACTACACGTTGGACGGCGTCGACAACACCGACGTCAATTTCAACACCTACATCTTTCTGCCGTCGGTCGACGCGCTCGAAGAATTCAAAGTGCAGACCGGCGTCTACGCCGCCGAATTCGGGCGTGAGGCGAGCCAGGTGAACGTGGTCACGAAATCGGGCACGAACAATTTGCACGGAACCGTGTTCGAGTTTCTGCGCGACGACAAGTTCGACGCCAGGCCGTACGCCTTCACCCCCAGCCAGGCTGCGGCGCCAAAGCCGCCGTTCCACTGGAATCAATACGGGTACACCGCCGGAGGCCCGGTCTGGAAGAACCATCTGTTCTTCATGTCGAATTTCGAGGGATACAAGGATCGGAAACAGTTCCAGACTCTCTATGACGTGCCGTCGGCGGCGATGCGGGGAGGCGACTTTTCGGAGCTGTTGGCGAACCTCGGGGCCGTCAACTCGCAGACGGGACAACGAACCGGAGTGATCGTTGACCCGACGCAGTGCGCAGTCGTCGGCACGACGCGGACCTGCGCGCCG
>QHWL01000527.1:2985-4718 GCA_003222555.1 Acidobacteriota bacterium
TTACGGTGCCGGTGGACTGAGCAACAACTACCTCTCGCTGCAGGATCGCGTCATCGACAAGACTCAGTACACGCAGCGCATGGACCTCGTGCAGAGCTCGGCATCCTCCTGGATGGGCCGCTACAGCTACGGCAAGGAAAGCGAGATTTCGCCGGCGTTGAAGCTGAATGGCACGAAACTCGACACGCGGGTGCATCAGGTCGCGCTCGGCAACACCTGGACGCTGTCGTCGAGCCTTGTCAACGAATTCCGATTTGGCTACAACTATTTCTTCAACACGTTCGGACGCGAGCTGGCGTTCGAGCGTGATGTGGTGAAAGAGCTGAAGATCCCCGGTCTCTCCGAGTCAGTCCCCGAGGCCTGGGGGATCCCGTCAATCAACATCGCAGGGTTCAGCAACTTCGGCAACAGCTTCGGCGACAGCACTGAAGGGCCGTACACGAACCGCAACCACGCGTTCGAGTTCAACGACAACGTGTCGTGGATTCGTGGGCGGCATGCGTTCAAGGCTGGTGGCAGCATCCGGTATGACAAATACAACCAGGTGGGCAACCAGTTCGCGCGCGGTAATTTCCAATTTCAGGACATCGCAACAGGCTACGCCTTCGGCGACTTCCTGCTTGGCTACACACAGCAGGACGAAGCATCCGTGGCGCTCGCGGTGACGAAGTTCCGCGCGCTGAGCCAGGCGTATTACTTCTCCGACACGTGGAAGATCCGCTCGAACATGACGTTCGATCTCGGCCTGCGTTACGAATACACGCCGCCATGGCTCGATAAGAACGGCACGTTGATGAACGCGTCCATCCCATTCCACGACACGACGCCGAACGTGCAGGATCCCTCCCGCCATCCTGTGATGGTGCGCATCGGCAGCGGTGACGTCTACGAGGGCACCGTGCTCCGCTTCGCCCCGAACATTCAGGTGGCGCGCGACGGCCGCCTTGGCGACCGCCTTGTTTTCGATGACAAGAACAACTTCGCGCCGCGGATTGGCTGGGCCTGGAATCCGAACGAGAAGTGGTCGTATCGCGCAGGCACAGGCGTCTTCTATATGCAGGACACCAGCAACCCGCGCTTCGACATGGCGCGCAACCTTTCCGGACGCCGTCGTGACAATACGCTGCTGCTGACGCCGGACCTGACGCTCGAGGCTCCGTTCAGAGGCGTTGGGACCGCGAACGATTGCGGCGTGGCGCCGCCGTTGGTGTGCGTGACGAACGTGTACGTGCTGGGCAACATGCCCAATCGCAAGACCCCGTACATGCTTCAGTATCTTTTCAACATCCAGCGTGAGCTCGACAACTCGACCGCGCTCGAAGTGGGCTACCTCGGTTCCCACAGCTATCGTCTGGAGCGTATGTTCGATTGGAACGAGACGATTCCCGGGCTCGTCGGCTCGGTGCAGAGCCGGAAGCCGTATCCAGAATTCACAAAAATCCAGGAGATCGGGAACGTCGCGCAGGCCCGGTACAACTCCCTGGCGCTCAAACTCACCCGACGGCTCAACCGGGGATTGTCGGTGCTTGCCGGTTATACGTTATCCAAGTCGACGGACAACGGAAGCGGCATCCGCGTCCTCGATGGCGACACGCTGTTCCCGCAGAACAGTTTCTGCCTCGACTGCGAGTGGGGGCTGTCGATCTTCGACGTGCGCCATCGGTTTGTCTCGTCGATCCTGTACGAGTTGCCGTTTGGCGAAGGAAAGCCGTACGCAAAGACCGGCGTCGGCA
>QHWL01000516.1 GCA_003222555.1 Acidobacteriota bacterium
CAAGCTAATGTCACCGAACCTCGAGTATGATCTCGCCGATCGCGGCGCTGTTTCGGCGCAGCCGTCGCGAGCGCTATTGACCTCGGCGTCGCCTTACTGTGTTCGCCGCGCGAACCGAGTGAGCGGTGTCATGCGCCGCAGGTTCAAGTTCCGGCCATGGGTCGTGCTTCTGGCGTTGGCGGCCGTCGGCTGCGGCAACTCCCAGGCCCCCAGCATCACCGCGCCTTCACCGCTAGGGTTCCCGCCCTCACTGCCGGGGAGCGCGGGCGGCGGCGTGCTGGTCGGCGCCGGCGACATCGCAGCGTGTGGTAACACGGGGTCGGAGGAGACGGCGCGGCTGTTGGATGCGATCGATGGGGTGGTCTTCACGGCCGGCGACAACGCGTACGAAGACGGCACCGTGCAGGAGTACCGTGACTGCTACGATCTGACGTGGGGACGCCACAAGGCGCGCACGCGCCCCTCGCCGGGCAATCACGAGTACAGCACGCCGGCGGCCCTCCCCTACTATTCCTACTTCGGCGCGATCGCAGGTCTCCCTGGTCTTGGGTACTACGGCTACGATGTCGGGGCCTGGCACATCGTGTCGCTCAATAGCAACGTGGCGGCCGGCCCCGGATCGGCGCAGTACCAGTGGCTTCAAGCCGACCTCGCGGTCAGCCGCGCCCAGTGCACGATGGCCTACTGGCACCATCCCGTGTTCAGTTCGGGGGAACACGGGAACGATCCCCACATGCAGCCGATCTGGCGCCTGTTGTACGACCACGGGGCCGCTCTCGTCATCAACGGGCATGATCACGATTATGAGCGGTTTGCGCTCCAGGATCCCGATGGCCGCCCGGATCCCGCCCGCGGCATACGAGAAATCATTTCGGGAACCGGCGGCAAGAGCTTGAGGACGTTCCCGACCATCGTTCCAAACAGCGAGGTCCGGAGCAACAGCAATTACGGCGTGCTGAAGCTGACGCTCGGCACGGGCACTTACACCTGGGAGTTCGTGCCGGTGGCGACCGGATCGTTCCGCGATGCGGGGAGCGGCTCGTGCCACGCCGCCAGCCTCGCCAAACTGACGGCTTCGGGCGGCGGCGATGCGTTCTGCGAGCGGCCGCCGGTTCGGTCGGGTGGTGTCTCTTGGCGCCTCCCGCCTGCTCCTTGGAGAGATCGCGATCGCTGAAGGTCAGTTGCTGACGATCTCCACAACATGTTTTTGCAACATGGCTGCCAAAGCGCAAAGAGCCGTCGCACCGCACTTCGAGCATCCAAGTCGCTGTGGCACGACTGACTCGCCCGCTGCGAACCACGAGGTGAACATGTTTCAACAATTCGGCGAGCGTGCCCGTCTTGTGCCCGTCATCGGCGTCACACTCGGCCTCGCACTTCCGGCGGCCGCGCAGCAGCCCACGCCGAAAGTCGAGGTCTCCCTCGGGTACGTCGTCGTCCGCGACCAGGACATCTACCGAGAAACCTTCCCGCTCGGCTGGAACGTCGACGTGGCCACACTCTGGACCAAGCGGCTGAAGATCGTTGGCGAGGTCAGGGGCGCGTACCGAAACCTCGATCTGCTCGGTACACGTTTTGACCTGAGCGTGCACACGTTCATGGCCGGGCCGCGCCTGAGCGGCTGGCAGCGCGGGCGCTTGGCGCCGTTCGCACACATCCTGGGGGGCGGCGCGCGTGTCGGGGCAAGAGTGTTTGGCGAGGGCGGTTCAACCACCATGCTCGCGCTTCAACCTGGCGCGGGCGTCGATGTCAGGCTGACCGACCTTGTCGGCGTCCGGATCGGCGGAGACTACGGGCTTATCCTATCCGGAATTAGACCAGACATCGAGTTCCGGGTTGTAACAGGTGCAGTCTTTCGGGTTGGCAGGAAGTAAGTGCGCGACGAAACACGCGACGGACACGCTGGCGCCTCGCGCAAGCAGGTCAGAGGTAGGCGCGCTACCTCGAGGGCGTTTCACGTGCTGGGGGAAGACGGACTCGCGGGCCGCTCCGGCCGACTCCACCGTACGAACTGCGGTCACGATCTCTGGACAACAGAAGCG
>QHWL01000517.1 GCA_003222555.1 Acidobacteriota bacterium
GTATTTCCAGCGTCACGTCCGGAGACGATTTTACCGGAGACAGGTCTAAACCGGGACACCGCTGGCGGGCTCAGCGATTTTGCTGTGGGCGCTCGAGCAAACTCCTGGCTTGGTTGAGCAGCGGCTGCATCTCCGCTGATTTGGTGACGAAGACATCTGGTTGGGACTCGGCACCTTGAGACTTCGAGTCGCTGAGATCTCCCGAGGTGAGCATGATGACGGGAATCATGCGCGTGACAGGGTTCTCTTTCAGCTTCCGCAGAAAAGCGAAGCCATCGACGCCGGGCATGACGCTGTCGGTGACAATCAAGTCTGGCAACCGCTGCTGGACTTTTTCGAGGCCTTCCATTCCGTCGCTGGCCGTCACGACCTCGTAGTGCTCGCTTTCGAAGACGGCCTGCACGAGGCGCAGCGCGGTGAGACTGTCGTCGACGACCAGCGCCCATCGATCAACGCGACTCTCCTGACGCTTTGACCCGGCTCGCCACACTCACGACCACGTACTCCGCAGCCGATCCACGGCGATCTTGCGGTCTGCGACGTTCGTGCCCACGGCGTTCGGGCGCGACCTCTGCGGCGAGTTCGCGACGGTTGACCCCGCCGTTGCGACGGTCCCAAATCACTTGGATGTCGTCGACACCGGCGAACTGCTCCATGAGCATCCTGAAAGTGCTCAGCCGCCCGCGCTTTACGACGAGTAACTGCACGTCCCGCCCCTTTATTTTCGCGCCGCGGCTGAAGACTCGCCGCGAACGGATTGTACTCTTTGCTGCCGGCCCTTCAGGCGCTGCCCACCGGGGTTCCGGAAATTGCGACGCGGGGCACGTCCGAGCGATAGCCGGAGAGCGCGTCCTCGATTTCCGCCTGCCGTTGCAGGCCGGCAATCGCGCTGTCGAAATACTCGACGATCGGACCGTTCGGATGATGAACCGCCAAACGGAAGGGACCGGACGGACTCATCGCCAACAGCTCGGAGCGAACCACCTGCGATCCTATGTTGAGAAAATGCACCATTCCAACGACGTTCTGGTATCAACATCGGTGCCACAAGAGAGCGATCGGAAAAAGGCGTGAAACCGTCAGGCGAGACCGTGGACGCTGGTTTCCGTGTCCGAAGATGGCGCAGGCCTCGCGCGTTCTGGAACACCAGGCGCGGATGTGTCTATTATGCATCAAGGCCATCGAGTTGAGACCCTTTATTCCCGCCGTAGCCTTGGCTGAGGCGGTTAGCCGGACCCGCCTCTTTGCACATGTTCTGTCGGGCGCCCACCGTCTGCCGTGTGTTTCACGTATCCTTAAGGGACGCTGCGGCTCCGGCGTGTTCGCGGTTTTCATATGGTCAAGCGCGGAAGTCGCGTCAAACTGCACGTCTCGCGGCCCGCGCGGATCGTCCTTCAGGACGTACGCGCGCGCCTGAACACACTCGAATGCATTCTCGCCAACGTGAGCACCACGGGGGCGATGCTTCGAACCCGGGCCGCGGTGGCCATCGATCGCGAAATTCCGCTGATCATCGAGCTTGCGCCCAAACCTGCGACCGTTCAGGTGCGCGTGGTTCGCTGCGAGCCCACCGACGTCGAGCTGCCTGGCGCTATCTGGCGCCGTCAGCAGGAGTATGAGCTAGGCGTGGTCTTTCTGAACCCGTCGGAAGAGGCGCTCGGGGTAATCCAGCAGCTCACCAAAACGGTCTCGGGCGTCGAAAAGTCGTCGCCCAGAGTGCTCGTACTGGGAGAGCAAGACGAGGTCAGCAGTCTGATTGACGTGACGCTGACCGAGGCTGAATACATTACGCGTCTCCTCACCCATCCTCGCTACAAGGCCATCGTAGTCAACCTTCGAATCGATCCCGAGTTTTCGGCGCGATCGATCCTGGATGCGCTGCGGGCTGATCCTGCCACGGCGGAGCTCCCAGTGATCGTCTGCGCGCGCCAGGCGTGGCTGCAGCCAGTGGTGAGGAACTACGTCAGTCAACAGCGCCTGCGGCTGCTCCTGGTTCCATTTACCCCCGAGGAACTGGTGTTGACGCTCGATCGCGCGATTTTGGAAGGACGCTGAGTGCGGCGCTGGCCGGCAGGTGCCGCTCCACTTTGATGCGCGCAACAGGATCAGCGCCGGCGCTCCGCCCGATGCTGGCATCGCTCATCGACGCCCCGCTCGAGGATCCGCAGCTCGTCTACGAGCCCAAATACGACGGCATCCGCGCCATCGCCCAAATCGATCCGGCGGGCCCAGTGCGGCTGTGGTCGCGCCTCGGCAACGAAAAAAGCGGCCAGTTCCCGGAACTCGTCGCCGCGCTCCAAAAGTGGGCGCGGCGGCTCAAGGCGCCCGTCGTCCTCGACGGCGAGGTCGTCGCGCTCGACGACAAAGGCGAGCCGGCCGGCTTTCAGCAGCTGCAAGGCCGCATCCACCTCACAGGGGGTCGGGAGTCGTTTTCAAAAACTGCCATCAATGGAGCAAAAAGTGAAAACGACTCCCGACCCCGTATTGCCTTCATCGCCTTCGACGTGCTGCGCGAAGGGCGGATCGATGTTCGCGAGCGGCCGCTCCTCGAACGACGTAAGGCGCTCGAACGCATCTTCGGGCGCACGAGCTCGCCACTGTTGCGCCTGAGTGAGATGGTGCGGGCAGACGGCCGCGCGCTCTTCAGACGCGCGCTCGAACACGGTTGGGAAGGATTGATCGCGAAGGACGCCGACTCACCGTACAAATCCGGAAAGCGCACCCCCTACTGGCGCAAGCTGAAGATCACGCACGAACAGGAGTTCGTCGTCGGCGGGTGGACCGAGCCGAGGCAGACGCGCACGCATTTCGGTGCCCTTCTGCTGGGCGTGTACGCGCAAGCGCCCGCGAAAAATGAACTCGTCTACGTTGGACATACGGGCACCGGGTTCAACGAGCGGGAACTCGCGCGGTTGATGAAACTGCTCAAACCGCTCGAGACGAAAGACTGCCCGTTCCGCGAACGGTCCCGGACCAACGAGAAGCCGCACTGGGTTCGCCCAAAGCTCGTGGCACAGGTCAAATTCACCGAATGGACGGCCGACGGAAAACTTCGTCATCCTGTCTATCTCGGCCTGCGCGATGACAAGAAGCCCGAAGACGTGCATCGCGAGCCGGCTTCCCGCCTGCACGCCGGAAGTGCGTTGCGCGCGTCCCAAACCAATCGTGAGGCTGGCCCGCCGCCTTCGCACAAAGCTTCGGCGGAACGGGCTCCCGGGACAGACGACCTTGTTCAACAGCTCCGCGATATCGAGACCAGCCGCCGCGACGGTCTGCTTCTTCTTCCTGACGGAAGTCGCCTGAAGGTGAGCAGCCTGCACAAGGTGTTCTGGCCAAAACTGAAGCTGACCAAGGGCGACCTGATGCGCTACTACGTGCAGGTCGCGCCGTTCATTCTTCCCGCCGTGGATGGGCGGCCACTCGTGATGAAACGATTTCCCAACGGCATCACGGGCCAGGCGTTCTATCAGCAGCGTGCGCCAGAAGAGGTGCCCGAAGGCGTGCGAGTCGAGGTTGTCGACCTGAAGCCGCGGGATTCTCGAGGATCGGGAGCCGCGCGGCCTGGGCGCAGGGCCTCCCGGAATGCCGACGACGTGCTGAGCCGCATCATCGGGGGGAATCTCACGACGCTGCTGTACATGACGCAGCTCGGCGCGATTTCACAGGACCCATGGTTCTCTCGTGTCTCGTCGCCGGGATCGGCCGACTACGCCGCGCTCGACCTCGATCCGATGCCGAACGTCTCTTTCGCCCGGGTGCTCGACGTCGCGCGGTGGATTCGCGACGAGCTCGAGTTCATCGGCGCGACCGGCGTCCCGAAAACCTCCGGCGCCGACGGCCTGCACATCTACATCCCGTTGCCCGCGGGAACGCCGTACGACGCGGGGCTCCTCTTCTGCCAAATCGTCGCGACCGTCATCGCCAGCAAGCACCCGAAGGTCGCGACCGTCGAGCGCACAGTGAGGGCGCGCGGCAACCGCGTCTACGTCGACTACCTCCAGAACATTCCCGGCAAGACGCTCGCGACCGCCTACAGCGCCCGCGCGAGCGATTATGCCGGCGTGTCGACGCCGCTCCGCTGGCGTGAGATCGACGATGGCGTAAAACGCGAGGAGTTCACCGTCGAAACAGCGCCGGCGCGCATTCTGGAGGTTGGAGATTTGTGGGC
>QHWL01000518.1 GCA_003222555.1 Acidobacteriota bacterium
CGAGAGCGGGCTCGAGCCTCGCTATCTCGAGCTCGAACTGACGGAAAGCTCCCTCATGCAGCACCCCGACGCTTCGGCCGCCGTGCTCCAGTCACTGAAAGACATGGGCGTCCAAATTGCCATCGATGACTTCGGAACGGGGTACTCGAGCTTGAGCTATCTGCGGCGGTTCCCCATCGACGTCCTGAAGATCGATCAGTCGTTCGTGCACGAGATCAGTTCGGATCCTGTCGGCGCCTCAATCGTCTGTGCCGTGATCGGCATGGGCAAGAGCCTCGGGCATCGGGTCATCGCCGAAGGCGTGGAAACGCGGGCGCAGCTCACGTTCCTTCAAGGCCAGCGGTGCGGTGAGGGACAAGGCTACTTCTTCAGCCGGCCCGTGGCTGCCGACCAGTTCGCGAAGCTCATGGAAACCGGCTTGCCGGAAATGGTCCTCCCGTAATCGGCCACCCCGATCATCGTCTTTGTCCGCCCGCCGCAGTCAGCCTGTGAAAAAATGCGACGTTTGAACGCAGAGCTCGCAGAGCACGCTGAGAAATCCTCAGGCATTTCTTCTTTGCGGACTCCGCGGTCTCTGCGTTGAACGTGATCTGTCCAGTGTCAGGCGCGAGGACCGCTCACGCCGAGGATGGCCTCCGTAGTGAGGTGCACCGTGTCCTGGGTTGCCGCAACGAGCTCGGCGGCGCGCCGCCCTCCGCGAAACAAGAGCCGTCGGTCGATCACATTTGGATCGCGGCGATCGCGGGGCGGCAGGGTCGGAAACGCGTACGCTCTCAGGACGAATGGCAGCCGGAAGCGGCGTTCGTAAAACGCTCCAGCAAACTGCGCTTCGCGCGCCAGCCCGGAATCGTGCACGTTCGCATACGCGACGCTGCGGGTCTTCGGCGCGGTGGCCGCCGCGAGGTTCACGAGCTGAAGCCCGCTGAACACCCCAAGACACAGATTGGTGACCAGAAGGTCCGGCGCGCGTTCCAACAAGCTTCGGCGGGCGGTTTCGTAGTCTGCGTAAGCCTCGACGGGCGCGATTGAAGACCATACCTGCCGGAGCGCGGCCAGCTCGTCGCGATCCGGCTCGACAAGGAGCACGTGGGTGAACGTGGTGAGCAGTTTGGACGCCATGGCAGCCTCCCCTGAAATGCTTCGGTACCCCCAGCCTAATTCCGGCCGAGCAGAGCGATCCGTACCCTTTTGAACAATTTCAGCGGAAGCCGCAAAACCACGCAGACGTTCCATCCTCACGGCACACAGTTGCACGGATTGACCAGCGTTCTACGCGCCGGATCGAGGCCAAGGGCAGCGGCGACCTGCGGCATATCCTGCTCCGTCGGTTCCCTCACGAACGCGCCGACTGGAAGGGCGGATGAGCCAGCATCGAAGCCTGCTCGGTTTGAATGCCGCGCGCTTGAAGGCCATGTGGAGCTGGGGTCTGCTCGGCTGGGCCGCCGACCTCACACCATCACGGCTCGTGCGCTGAAGAGCGGCTCGGCAAGCGCGGCATCGCCGTCCACCGTCGCGCGCCGTCTAGCCTCTGCGGGGGACAACGCGTTGTAGAACATCCGCCACGCGGCGTCGGGATCGAGCCGAACGGCTGTCGTCGGCGCTGCGGAGGCGCCGCGCCACAGCCGCCATGTGCCCTGTTCCATGCGGAGCGTCCAGACGGCGGCGGCGGCGACGAGGACGTGCAACACGACTGTGGTGTCGGGCGCCGCGCCAACGCCCGCGTACGAACGCGGAAGGCAACGCACCGATAAATCCAGGAGCGGCAGCAGCCAGCGCTCGTCCAGCAGGCCGGACGCCCCGACGGCGTCACGGATCTGCATCTGATGGTGCCAGCGTTCCGTGTAATCGCGCCCGATGTCGAACCAGTTCTCGGACCGGCGTTCGCCCGCCCAATCGACCGCAAACGGCGCCGGATCGTGCTGGGGCAGCTCCGCGACCATTCGCGCCATTTCGGAGCCCGAGTACCGCAGCAGCTCGACCAGGACGCGAGGACTGAACCGGCGCGCGGCCGCCACCCACTCCGCGTTCAACTGATTGAGAAACTCCACGAGGTCGCGGTAGCCGTCGATCGGCCGGCCGGGCTCGAGGCGATGCCCGTCGCGGCCGACCGAGAGCCTTCGGAGATCGACCTCCACCAGATGCGCGGCCACGTCGCGCACTCGCCAGGCCGGCGCCATTGTCGGCCGCTCCCAATCGGCCGGATCGAGCCCTTCGAGCAGCTCGACGAGCTGCTGGTGAAGCGGCCCGAACAAATGCGCCGTGTAGAGCGGCGTCAACGGCTCCATGCGATCGACGCTTGCCTGCGTTATAGCCTCTTTCATTTCGTCCACGCGGCCCGTACGACACGCTTCATCACGAAGACACGAAGAACACGAGGGAACACGAAGTTTCTTTGATCAAAAAGAAGCTTCGTGACCTTCGTGCGGACTTCGTGCCTTCGTGATACACCGTAGTGAAAGTACCCTAGAACAGCACTCGCACGCCGAACTGAGCTTGACGCGGGTCGCCGAAACCGCTCTGGACGGTCCCGTCGAAGTTGAAGACGAGGTTGGTCACCTCCGGCCGCTTGATGTTGCGGCTGTTCGTGAGATTGAAAATCTCGAAGATCGGCTGCACGGAGGCGCCGCCCACCCTGAAGTTCCGCGTGACGCGCAGATCCCAGCTGAAAAACTCGTTGTCCTTGCGAAGCGTGTTGCGCTTGATGATGGTTCCATTCGCCTGAATGCGGTCCTGCGGCGTGTTGCCGAT
>QHWL01000519.1:0-259 GCA_003222555.1 Acidobacteriota bacterium
TCCAGACAACAGAAATCGTGACTCGACATCCCGCCCGCGCCCTCGGCTGCCCGTGATTGTCTCGAGATGGGCACGGAGGCGGGCCAAGCGGCCGTTCGGGGCGTACCAGAGCTCGTCAGAGACGATGCGCAGGCCCGGTGCGTCGAGCGAGAAGCTGGCCATCGAACGCGAGGTCGCGCATCTGACGAACGCCATCGCCGCCGGTGGAGACCTGGTCCCGCCGCAGGATGCCCTAAAAACACGCCAGGTCCCCGTGACG
>QHWL01000519.1:453-3117 GCA_003222555.1 Acidobacteriota bacterium
CCCAACGGGCACCGACCCTATCTTGAGACGAGACTATATCCTCGAGATCGCTGCTGCGTGAGTCACCGGCCCAGTCCCCGGATCGCGCATTTGGGGTTCACCCACGGCCGCTCTCCGCTGCGAATCCAGTGGTCGGGCCGAGACATGGGACAATACGAGGCCCTACTTGGATGCAGGCACGAATGCCAGGAACCGCCTGGGGTTGTCGCGCGTGATCATCTGCAGCGTCTCGTCCTTGACGCTAGCCTGCCGCAGCAACGGCAGGAAACCTGTCAGCGTGCGCCCGTAGCCCGGCCTGGCGTCCATCGCCCGCTGGCCGGTAAAGTCGGCCGCCAGGAGCAGCTTGTCGGCAAACCCTGCTTCGAGGAAAGCCATGACCATGACTACCTTCTTCGCATCGGGCATGATCTGCTGAACGGTCGTCACCCGATCGAACCCCACAAACGCACCGCGCTTCGCGATTTCCTTGATGATCGTCGCGGGCGGGTCGTCCAGGCAACAGGTGTGGCCGATGGCGATATGCTGCGGCCGCACACCGACCGACTCCAGGATATCGAGCTGCTGCAGGCCGATATCTCTTGGCACGTTCGGCCCCGTCCCGTAGGAGTTGTGGGTGAAGATGGGCAGTCCCGTACGGACGCTGGCCTTGCCGATTGCTCGAAACACCTTGCGCTCGTCGAGCGTCAGCTCCGCGCCGTTGGGGTTCTCCCCGATTTCACCGAACGCACCGTGTCGCTGCTCGCGCGTCTCGCGCACGAGATCGTCGGCGATCTGATCGTCGGTTTTCGTCGCGATGTCCGGCGGATAGGTGCGCTGCATGTAGAACCCGCCGCTCGCGATGATGTGCACCTTGGTCCGGCTGGCGATCGTCTTCAGGTCCGCCATTTTGCGGCCCATGTCGGTGTGGGCGCCGTCGACGATGCAGCTTACGCCCTCGGTGCCGGCCTTGTTGACAAGCTGCGCGATCATGTCGACGTCGTCGGTGACGGGAGGAGGAGGCGGAGTGGCTGGCGGCTGCCCTCCGCGGCCGCCGCCCAGCCCCGACAGGTTGATCGAGAGATGCTCGTGAAACAGTGTCGCGCCGGTTCCGAGAGCATCCGGAGGAACGTCTTTCAGGATCGTCCGGACAATCGCGCCCTTCGGAAAGGCGACCCTTCCGACCTGCGCGGCTCCTCGTCCGGAAGCAGCCTTCAGCAGGCTATCTCCGCGCAAGCCGCCGAGCATACCAAGGCCGGCGCCAGCGCCCAGGATCCGCATCCATTCACGCCGGCTCAACATCGCAGCCCAACGATCGCCATCCATTGCTCCCTCCGCTCCGTTTCTCAGAAATCGAACTGCACGCCAAACTTGACCAGACGCCCGACCAGCGTGGAGGTCGGCGTCAGCCACGCCCCGCCGGTGGCACCGCTGTACCTCGTGTTCACGGCGAGCACGGGCCGGGCGTTGAAGGCATTGTAGATGTCGAAGATGCCTTGCAGCCGCTTGCCCGCCACCCTCACGGCCTTGATGAACCGAATGTCGAACTGGTCGGTTGCGCCCTCGTACCGTTGGAACTGCGGCATGACATCCACGACGACAGTTGCCGTCGACCCGGCCGCGAGGTTGCGCTTCAACGAGGGAGCAATGAGCGCGTTGTTCGCCACGATGCTGGCCGATCCACCAGTCGTGCCGACGCCCGGCGTTATACCCGGGAAGTGCTGGTACGCGACGCTCGCCTCGATCTGATAGGGGAGCTCGTAGACGCCTGCCAGCTTGAACTGAGTCTGCGCCCTCCACGGGGTCACGAGATCGCAGAAGGAGTCGATCCGGGGCGCGGTGAACGCCACCGTTCCAGCGGTTGCGGTGGTCGCTACTCCTGGCAGCACCTGCGGGTTCGTCTTGACGACGCTGCAGTAGTCGACCTCGGTACGGCCGGTGTTGAGGCCGCCGGTCAGGAACAACTTGCGCATCCGTGCGGTCAGCGTCAGGTCGATACCGTGGTAGACCTCGGTCCAGTCGCCGTAGTTCGACGCCAGCTCGACAACCTGCCGGCTCTGGCCGAACTTGTCGGGCTTGACGTCGAACAATCCACAGATCTGGCCGCCGCTACCTGGCAACCGCGGGTCAGAAGGTCCCGTGATGCAGTAGGCATCGAAGTCCGCCGGCGTCAACGCCTGGTTCGACGTTACCCTGAAGTTCCCGTACCACGTCCGGAAATAGCCGGCATTGACGGCCATCCCCGGTCGAAGCTCGTGCTGCACCGTGGCTTGCGCCTGCCACGTGAGGTTGCGCTTTCCCCACCCCGTGAGCAGGTTCGGGTCGAACCGGTAGGCGTTGGGATTGTTCAACCCGAAGTTCAGATTGTCGATCCGCCCGCACTCGTCGTTTGCGTTGGGACTCCGCAGATCGCAGTCGGGCACGTAGTTGCCATTGGCATCGGCCCAGGTCCGTGTTGTCGCGTTGACCGAAGAGTTGACGGGATGGTTGGCACTGGCGATGTCGACTGCCTCGCCCCCGACGAACCGCCCGATGTTGAACTTGATCGCTGTCTTGCCGTTGCCGAAGAGATCGTAGGCCGCGCCGAGGCGAGGGTTGATATCCGACCAGCAAGGCAGGCACGGGACCGCTGCGAACTGGCGCGCCGGCACAAACGGCCCGGCCGGCAAGTTTGTTGCCGGTGCGTAC
>QHWL01000519.1:3166-5147 GCA_003222555.1 Acidobacteriota bacterium
TCCTGCGCGTAGATGCCCATGCTCGCCTTCAGGCGCTCATCGTCCAGGAGCGGCGTGGCATACTGCGTGAGCGAGAGCGGCGCCCCGTTGAGAAACGTGTAATCCATGCTGCCGTTGGGTTCCTGGTAGAAGTGCCGCCAGCCCTCCATGACCTGCAGCCCCACCTTGACCGCGTGCGATCCGGTCACGTACGACACGGCGAACTTCTGATTGGATTGCTTCGTGATCTTGTGGCCGTACCTCCACCCTCCGGCCGACGAGCGATACCGGAAGGCTTTCGACGCCTCGAGCACGGAAATCTGATTGGTGCCAAGCGGCAGCGGCTCGCTCGGCACGGTCGGGTAGTCGAAGATGAGCGAGGTGTTGCCGGCTTCCATCAACAGTCGATTCGTGATGGGGTGAGACCAGGTGGCTTGGATAATGTAGTTGGGCGGACCAAAGTACCAGCGGTGCACGCCTTCAGGTGCGAACGCGCCGGTCAGGCCCTGGTGGCACACACAGTTCTTCTCCAGGTCCCACGAGACATTGAACCGGTTCTTGGGCGAGGCCTGCCACGTGAAACGTGCGTTGTGGTGCCGATTGGTGTTGTCGTTGACCGCAGGTCGGCTCAAGTCAGGCTCGTACACCCAGGCGGCCGTGTTCTTGCTGTAGTAGAGGCCCGGCACGAACTGGGAGTTGCCCCACCAGCGCTGCGCCGTGAAGAACCACAGACGATCCCGCTGGATCGGTCCGCCGAGCGACCCGCTGGCATCGTAAACGTGGTCGACGGCACCGATGGTGGGCAGCCCGCGCGCGCGCAGGTCGTCAGGAATCTTCGTGCTGTTGAGGCTGTTGTTGGTGTAGGTGCCGAACAGATAGCCCTTGAAGACGTTCCCGCCGGACTTGGGGACAAGGTTCACCTGGACGCCGCCCAGCTCGTACTCGGGCGAATTCCCCCCGAGCTGAATCGAGACTTCCTCGGCGCCGGTCGGATCGAAGTAGAACCCGGTGCCAGCGTTCCCCACTTCCATGGAGTTCCACCGCATGCCGTCGATCAGGCGGCGGGTGTCCTGACTCTTTCCCCCGTGAATCGTGAAGGTGGCTC
The DNA here is from genome assembly GCA_003222555.1 of Acidobacteriota bacterium. GTDB lineage: Bacteria > Acidobacteriota > Vicinamibacteria > Vicinamibacterales > CAVVIG01 > JAHFUJ01. Next base: position 4,251 of record QHWL01000519.1, read on the forward strand.
CCGTGTCGGGCCCGCTGCTTCCGCCGACATCGGTGTTGCGCGATGCCCCCGGCGTCAGCGCCGCGAAATTCATGCCCGTGTTCGGCAGCGACTGGATCACCGGCATGGTGATGACCTTTTGTTGGTTCACGTTCTGCGTGTCGACCATCGGCGCCTGGCCGGACACGGTGATGCTCTCTTCGACGCCGCCGACCTGGAGCTCGGCATTGACTGCCGCCGTGAATCCCGCCGAAAGCTCGATGCCTTCCCGTTTCAGCACGTTGAAGCCAGTGAGGGTGAAGGTCACCGTGTAGAGGCCCGGTCGGAGACCGAGGATCTTGTACTGACCTTCGCTGTCGGTCACCACGGCCCGGACCTTCTCGATGAGAGCCGGACTCGAGGCTTCTACCGTCACCCCGGGCAGTACTGCCCCCGATGGATCGCGGACGACGCCGGCGATGCCGCCGGCCGCCTGCGCCCCCGCGTAGGCCGGCCAGAGCACGCAAACGAGTAGCGGGAGCCACAAGCCTGTTACAAACCGCCTCACCATGGCGCCTCTCCCCGAGATTGAGCCCTCAGAGCTTTCGACAACCGATGAACGAAGCGGCCGAATGATGCACAGAAGTGGAGGCCGAGTCAACCACGAACACGGATCAAGCGATACGTCATGAGCATGCGGATGGCAGATCCCGGCGGTGCGAAGGGAGGACGCGACGCCGGTTACGGCGTGACCGACACCTTCACCATGGCCGTCGTCCAGCACCACTGGAAGCCGCCGCCGCCGACGCCGGAATAATCGTTCGCCGTCACGTGCAGGATGTAGTCGCCGGGCTGAGCGAACTTGTCGTTTGTCGTCGCTGTCCCGCTGAACGCCGCCTCGCCACCACTCTGCAGCTTCTCCACCTCCGGCTTCGCCTT
>QHWL01000520.1 GCA_003222555.1 Acidobacteriota bacterium
GCGGAGCCGCAACGCCGCTCCCCCGTGAAAACCGGGCTCCGTCTTACTGCTGCTGATCCTGCGTCGCCTTCGCGGTCTTGCTCTTGCGCTCCGCGACCAGGGCCTTGTACTCATCGTCGGTGAGATAGAGCACGTTCATCCACGCGTGCGCCATCTCGTCGACTGTGCGATCGCCGTAGCCCACCCACTGGTCCGGATCGGGGTTGTCCTTGTTCCCCTTCGTGTTGTCGTGCCACGCGCTCACATGGATGACCGTGCCCTTCGGGACTACCGGCGCGGCGTCGTCGGCGTAGATGTAATTGGTCATCCAGTTGAAGTTGAACTTGTCCACGTAGCTGAGGACCTGGCGGCTACCGTCCGGCAGAATCGCTTCAACCTGCATCGCCTTGCCGCGGAGGTGGAAGTGCGGCTGGAAGTTCTCAATGACCGTGTTCTCCTTCAGCACCGTGAAACCTTCTGTCATGGCCATCGAGTTCGGCGGGATGTCGAGCATTTTGGCCCTGTCGATCCCGGTGAACCCGATCAGGTAGCTCCGCTTCGTCGGCTCCTGGCCTTTCGGATAGAACCAGATGCCGATTTCAGACCCGGCGACGACCTCCTCGCCGACCGCATGGGTGTGCTGGTCCCACGAAATCTTCTCACCCGGCAGGAGGAGCTTGCCCGTGCCCGGACGGAAGAGGTCGTAGCCCTTGCCGATCGCCCACTCCATCAACATCGGGCGCCGATTGACCAGGTCGTCGACGTTGTCGAGCGGGTTGGGCCCAGTGGCGGTGCCGGTATTGACGGCCTCCGGATCGTTGTTCAGCACCAGGTACGCGACCGAGTGGTGGATGATCTTCCGGCCCTGCTCGTTTGTCGGGCGAATCTCCACCATCCTGACCCACCGCGGCTCGGTGATGGGAATGTCACTCATCGGCCGGTACCACACGTCCTGGTGCTGCGCCGGCATCGTGT
>QHWL01000521.1:0-3368 GCA_003222555.1 Acidobacteriota bacterium
TAATCGCCTCCTTCAGGAGGTTATGAAACCGGTTCTAGGCATTTCTTCTCGGCGGCCTCCGCGGTCTCTGCGTTGAACGTGATTTGTTCACAACCTCTACAGCCGCACAAGACGCGGGCATCAGCCCTAGGACGACCGAATCCTAGAAGGAGAATTTGGGAGAGTGCCGGAATTTGGGAGAGTGCCAGAATTGGGAGAGTGCCAGAAGAAGGAAGACGCCGGAGATCTTTTTCTCGAAAGCGGCTTCGCGAAAATGACCTCCGGTGTCTTGATGGACGGTTACCTCGGGCGACCCTTGTAGCCCTCAGCCAGCATTGGGATCTTGTAGATTGCGCCGAACTCGGGCACGGCGTTGGCATCGCGCGCAGCCAGCACGGCGCCCAGCACGTACAAGGTTTTCTTGTCGGGTCCGGCAAAGGCCAGGTTCACCGGTTGCCGCGGCACCGGTATGGTCCCGAGCTTTTTCCCGTCCGGACCGACCACCACGATGCCTCTGTACGTGGCGACGTACAGCCTCCCAGCGGCGTCGACGACTGCACCATCCGCAAGACTGTGGGCAGGCCGTCTGTCGAAAATCTCGGCGAAGTTCCTCTCGTTGCGGGTGCTGCCATCGGGCTGGACGTCAAATTGCTTGACAAACGTTCCAAGCGAATCGATCACGTAGAGCGTCTTCTCGTCCGGACTGAGCGTGACGCCGCTCGGCCGCGGAATGTCGCTGGCGACCTTGATGGTCTGACCACCCGGCTTTATGTAGTAGACACCGGGCCCTACACCTTCAGCAAATAGCCCCAGAATATCGGTGAAGTACACGCCGCCCTTCTTGTCGATGACGAGATCCTTCGGCTGTCCAAACGCATGGCCCTCGAATTTGTCCACGAGCGTTGACTTCGTCGGCGCGAGGACGGCGACTCGAGGGGGATTGAACTGCACGGCGATCGCCCGCCCCTTCGAGTCGAACGAGAGGCCGTTGGTCTCGCTGGTACCATCCATGAAGGTCGAAATATTCCCGTCCTTGTCGAGCTTCATAATCCGGTTGGCTGACCGCTCCGTGAAGAGCAAGCTGCCATCCGGCGCGGCGACCGCTCCCTGTGCGTCCTGGAATCCGTCCTTGACCAGCTGCACTTTCGTGCCGCCGGCGACAACGTTGGGAATGTCGGGGGCCACTGTGTCCGCTACCGGTGGCGGTGGCCCACTCGGCCCGCCGCGACCACGACCACGGCCGCCCGCAGGGGCATCTTCGTCCTGGGCCCATGCCAACGTCGATCCCAGTAGACAACACACGATCACAATTAGCGCCTTCGACTTCATAGCCTCTCCTCGTGTCCTGAATTGTGAAGGTCGTTTACACGATCTCGCTAGAGCAGCCAGGACCTCATCGACGCAAAGTCTAGCACGCCGTCGAAATCAGCGGCGGCGATTATACGCCGCAGCGGGACCTGGCTTGTACGAAAATCGGCGATTATTCGCCCGACCTAGGGAACCCCAATCCATTTTCCCGCGATGGCCACGCTGGACCACAGCGAAAGGGAAACCAGGGCCGCAAGCTTGCCCACGACCGGATTCATGCGCGTCTCATCGGCCATTACCACTTTGGGGCGAACGGCAAACGTAAAGACCAGCGCGAGAAACAGGGCCGTCATCTTTATCCAGAACGCGGGCAGGGTGTAACACTGTACGGCCTTCGACATGAACAGCAGAAACCCAGTGGGCAGCATCACCAGAAGACTCAGGAGCAGCCACCGCTGGGCGTCTCGCGCCACTTGCGCCACAGGCTGGCGCGACAGCCCAAAGCCCAGGAGACGCAGGTCGACGACCAGCACCGCTCCGCCGATCACGGCCAATCCCATGAGATGTACGCACGCGATGATGGGAAAGATCCATCTCGAGCTGCGCATCGCGACGGTCAGCCCGGCATTCTGGAAAAATTCAAAGACTGGGAACAGAGACATTCCGCGGCGCTCCTTCCCGGTATGCCGCTCGGCGAATCCGGTGGACGAGGCTGGCTACCGAGAGTCCGTGACACACCCCTCGAGCAGATTGATGATCGCGGGTTGCGGCTGCGAGCTGCAGTCGAACCAATAGCCGTTATAAGCGATCAATCGTCCCGACATGATAATGACAGCCCACAAGACCAGAGACAAGCCGGCCGCGACCCTCGCACGCCGCGGCGGGACGGGGTCGAGGTCCCATTGCGTCACAGAGCGATACACCGTCCTGTGAAACACCCACGCATTGACGCCGGCCAGCACCAGCGTCGCGATCTTGGTCCGAAAGAAGAGATTCTGGTACCGGGCGGCTGGATTCGCGTAGAAAAGGAGCGCCCCTGAGCAGACCGTCACCAAAAACCCTGCTAGAGTCCACGGCAAGAGCCCTGCCGCGACCTCAGACACAGCCACGCGCGGCATCGTCATGCCCAGCAGCCGCAGGTCCAGCAGGACGGCCGTCCCGATAAACAGGCACAAGCTGACCACGTGGACCGTCAAGACGATGAGATAGGCGTAAAGCGACTCGTGTAGCGCGATGCTGCCGGACGTGCTCGCCAGCCATTGGAAGAAAGGAAGAAGAGACATTCTGCTGCAGCGGGCGCGGTGGAGCGGATGGCCCGCAACGAGGACAAGCTGAGGACTGCTACCCGCAGGACAACTGTCGGCGACAAACTTAGGGCGGACCTTAACCTTATAAGGTCCGCCCTAACACAAGATCTCGCCCGGCCTACCCCTCTATCGCTGACTCATTTCTGCGCTGGCGACCCCTGGCCATTGGCGCCAGGCGCGGACCCGCCCATGAACACCTTCCGCCCGTCGGGATACTCAACGAACACCCCGACACCCTTGGTTTCTCCGCTCTTCACCTGATACCCGAAGAGTTTGATCTCGGTGCCGATCGGCAAACTGGCCTTGGTGATGCCGTTCCGGAAAAGGTTGGTCGGAGGCCCGCCCTCGATCCCCCAGTTGGTCACGGTACCGTCGGCACCCTTCACGTCGAGCCAGAGCCAGGAGTGGGGATTGACCAGTTCCACCTTGGTGACCGTTCCCTGCAAGTTGATCGGCTTATGGTCGTCAAATGCTGCCGCAAATGCATGGTGCGCCTTCACAGGGGCCGCGGCCAGAAGCAGACCCACAGCGATGGCCGCGCCGACGAGCGTTTTTGTGATCCTCATCTGAATTCTCTCCTTGTTGTTGAGTCGAGCACCTTTCGATTGGAATAAGCAGACGTTCACTGCCGCGCCTCCCTCACCTTCCGCCTTCTTCTTCCGAGAAGACAGGCGCGCGGCCTGATTGTCCGATGCCTTCCCTGTCCCGAGCCTGCATGCCCGTGGCCCAGTTGATCAAACCGTAATTCTGTTCGTGACACGCAAACTCGTACAG
>QHWL01000521.1:3488-5413 GCA_003222555.1 Acidobacteriota bacterium
GTGAACCGCTCGACCAGACGCAGGCCGTCGGTCGCTCCCTGCCAGACCCTCTTCGGACTGAAATTCGTGGTCTCGACAACCAGCGTGTTGCCCTCGAAGTGGCCGCGCGCGTCTCCTAGCCACCCGTTCATATTCGACGGAAGATGCGGACGTCCGTCGAGCGGGATGATGCGAACGTCGTTATTCGCCTCGATAATCTGGACGACGTATCCCGGACCCTGCGTGATTTGAGACTCGGCGGTGACACCGCCCGGAACCCTCGGCGGTCCTCCGTTCCCGGTGATGCAGCGCGTATAAGTGCCCGGGGTTTGGACGTCGTTGCCCTTCACTTTTTCGATGGCGGCGGCGGCGTCCCGTCGCTTCCTGGCTTCCTCGAGCATGGGCGGAATTCTGCCATCCGGCGGATCGACAATCAGCGACGTGCGCCGGTTGGGCCTGACCGGGCTTTGCCACTGGTCCATCCCGTACTCTTTCCAATCATAGTGAATCGTCGTCGGATCGACCTCCGCGTCGAGGGCGACGGCCTTCTTGAACGCTTCGATGGCTTCCTCGGTGGTATACATCGCTTTTCCTGCGAGCGCCTGAGGGCGCTGCAGAGGCGTATAAGAGAGGTTCAGATAATAGCCCCGCAGGTCCGGATCGCCCCACGGCGTGCGCGGCGGAGTCCAGTTGGCTGGCGGAGGTGCGGTCGGGTCCCACACTATCTTGGTTGTCGCGGTCCCGCCGGACTTGAGATTCGGAGTCGCGGCGCCTGACTGGGCCTGCGCGACTACGAGGGCCGACGCACCCGCGACCACCATCAGGAGTGTCCCAGCACTCAGTAGCACGAGAACTCGATTGCGCATCTGAAAACCTCCGGTAGAAGTGTTTACTTCTTCTCGGTAAATGTGTTTACTTCTTCTGCGATTTGTAGAGTCCGAGAGGCGTATAGAGCAACTCCTCCACAAACGGCACGCAGTTGAACTCGACGAGCTGAATATTCTGCTCCATCCGGCGATAGAGGGGGAAGCTCATCTTCCAGGGGCGCGTGAACACCTTCGAGTCTTCGATCGTGGCTTCGTACATAAGGTGCTGAGGACCGACGGGTATGTAGCGTTCGACCACCTTGAGGCCGTCGCTGTGGTAATTCCCAGCCCGGTCGAACCAGGTGTGGTCGTTGAAGTCCGTGACGTCGACCACCAGCGTATCGCCTTCCCAGCGGCCATTGGACCACCCCATCCAGGATTCACCGGGAGCGTCCATGTGCGGATTCATATAAATGGTGCGCACCGCACCCTTGAACTCGTACACGATGAGAATCTGCTCCGGCGTTTGGAAAATCTGAAAGGGATAGGGCATGTAGGTGGCACGCGGGACGCCTGGGCGGAAACACATGATTTCCGGGTCGCCCTGGTCGAAACGATGCGGATCGTTGGTGATCTTCGGTGTCAGGCGTTTTTCGAAGTTCTCTTGCTTTTTCTTCAAGGCGTCTGGCCGGTACGGGAGTACGCCGCCCTCGACGATGCTCTGTCCTCCCGGTTCTGCGGCGTAGGCGCCCATGATTTCGGAATGAGGCGCCGGCTGCGCCGGGTGCGCCTCGATGTCCCAGTTCGCCGTCGTGAAGGCTTGATAAATCCCGTTCAAGTCTGGATGCCCGTCCGTCGTGCGGGGCGCCCTGTATCCGGGAGCAAACTGCCCACCGGCAGCGGCCGCCGGAGCTTGACCCGACATCGAAACCGCGGTGAGCCAGAGGCCGGCGACCGCAGCGACCGTCACTCCCGCAACCATCACGTCTCTCGACCGAATGCGCATCGATTACCTCATTCTCCGATGTAGTCCTATACGACGAACCGCGGACCCGCGTTTAACATGTTGATTCGATGGTGTCAAGAGCGATTTTGTCGACCGCACACCTGTCGACCATTTTAACCTAATGGCTCAACCTT
>QHWL01000022.1 GCA_003222555.1 Acidobacteriota bacterium
GAAGAAATGCCCAAGGACTTCTCAGCGTGCTCTGCGAGCTCCCGCCTCCGCTCGGCGTGGTTCTCCACGAGCTCGCCCAAGCGCCCCGGCGCGAAGGCGGCTGCGTTCAAACGTCGCATTTTTTCACAGGCTCTTCAGGCCTGCGATCGTGGGGCTAACCAACCTCCGCCAAGGCTACGGCAGGCCACCCCTACGCGGGTGCCGCGTTGGGGCCGCGTTGGGGATCCCGGCGGCCCGCCGAAGCTTCAGCGAAGGCGGTGGTCGATAGTCGTTAACATCAAGACGAACCTCACTCAGGCCGCCGACAAGCTGGGCGACGCGGACTACGGGTTCACGCCGGCGTCGCAGATCCGCTCCTTCGGCGCGCAGTTTGGCCACGTCGCCAACTTTCACCACTTTGAAAACCCTCGTGCCGCCGTCGACCGAGCGGCAGATGCAAGGTCGCGGCGGGCGCGGACAGTAATTCGTACGGCAGCGGCGGGCCGGCCGGGGCGCGTGCCCTCACGTCTGGGCGCTGCTCGATGGTGCTCCTTGGTACGCGAGAGCCACGAGCCCAACTGCGAGGACGCCGCGGCCGATTTGGGGTGCGAGGCCGGCGTGCAGATGCACGGCATTGTGCACCGCGAGCGCCTGCAATCCGAGCATCGCGCCAATCGCGGCCGCCAACCCTCCCGGCAACCGGACGCGGACGAACGCGGCGCTGAGGCCCAGCAGGAGCCCGAACAGCACCAAGCCTAGATCGGCCCAGAGCTCGACCCGCGCGCCGCGAACCAGATCGACGACGGCCCACGCTGCCGAATAGAGTCCGTAAGTACACATGCCGAGCGCCGCTATCGTGAGCATCCGTCTTCGCCTCCACCCACCCATGCGCTTCGGCTCGACCCTGCCGGAGCTCGATGACGTCGCCCAGGAGCGCAGGCGGGTCACGGCATTACTTTACAATTAACTCATCATGCCAGCCGCAGCCCCGCTCCGCTATCTCCAAGCGCTGCCGCGCGGGACCGACCGGCCGCGCGGCACGCTCGTCCTCGTCCATGCCTTTCCGCTCAACGCGCGAATGTGGGAGCCGCAGCTCGCGATCGCCGATCACGGCTGGCGCGTCATCGCGCCGCAGTTGCGCGGCGTCGACGGGGATCAGAAACCGCCGGCCCGCTCGGTCGATGAGTACGCAGGCGACGTGATCGACCTCATGGATGAGTTGGGCATCCACGAGGCGGTCGTCGGGGGTCTTTCGATGGGCGGGTATGTGACGCTGGCGATGTTCCGCCACGCGCCCCGGTACTTTTTGGGGATGGTCCTCGCCGATACAAGACCGCAGGCCGATACACCCGACGGCGTTGAGGGACGCAAACGCATGTTGCAGCTCGTCCGGGAGAAGGGCGCCTCGGCGGTTGCCAACGAAATGCTCCCCAAGGTTCTGAGCGACGCCGCGCGCCGCAACCACCCCGACCTAACTGAACGGGTCCGCGGTCTCGTCCTCTCGAACTCGACCGAGTCGATTGCCGGCGCAATCACCGCGATGATGACGCGCCCCGACTCGACGTCGCTTCTCTCCACCATCCACTGTCCGACGCTCATCCTGGTCGGCGCCGAGGACGGCGTCACGCCGCCCGCCCTCAGCCAGGACATGCAGCGTGCTATCGGGGGCGCCACGCTGGTGATTCTGCCCGACGCGGGGCACCTCTCGAGCATGGAGCAGCCGGCCGCCTTCAACGAGGCCCTCGCGCAGTTCCTCGGGCATCGGGTATAGTCGAGGAAGTTGTATGCGTTTGGCGATCTCCATAGCTCTCGCCATGGTATGCGCGGCCGCCCCCTCGATCGCGCAGCAAGATCCCGCCGGCGCGGCGCGCCGCAAGACCTTCGATGAGTTTCTGGATCTGTACGTCCGCGACGGCTACGTTTACTACCGCGCGCTGAGAAGCGAACGGTCGCGCTTCGATATGTACGTGAATTCGCTGGGGAACGTCGAGGTCGGCTCGCTGCCTCGCGACGACCAGCTCGCCTTCTGGTTGAACGCGTACAACGCGCTCGTGCTGCGGACGGTCATCGACCACTACCCCATTCAGGGACGTTCGCCGGATTACCCGCCCAAGAGCATCCGGCAGATCCCGGGCGCCTTCGAACGTTTGACGCACCGCGTCGCCGGCCGCACGCTGACGCTCGATCAGATCGAGCAGACCGTTCTTCCGTCGTTTCACGACCCGCGCGCGTACCTGGCGCTCGGGCGCGGCTCGGTCGGCGGCGGCCGCCTGCGCAGCGAGGCGTTCTCGCCGGAACGGCTCGAGGCGCAGCTCACCGAGGTGGCCAACGAGTGCGCCGGCCGGTCGGAGTGCGTTCAAATCGATCGGCAGAACAATCGGGTGGTGGTGAGCGCGATTTTCTCCTGGCGCGAGCAGGAGTTCGCTGCCGCCTACAGCGGGTCGGCGCCTGCGGCCGTCGCGAACCGCAGCCCGATCGAGCGCGCCGTCCTGGCCCTGGTCGAGCCGAAGCTGCTCACGACCGAGCGCGAATTCCTCGAAAAAAACCAGTTTCAGGTGAGCTACATGCCGTTCGACTGGCTGCTCAACGACTTGACCGGCCGGGGCGGCAGGTGAGCTCACCGGCGGTTCATCACGAAGTTAGGAAGAAATACGAAGAACCACGAAGATCCTTGAAGGTTTTCGTGTATCTTCGTGCGCTTCGTGTCTTCGTGATAAGACAGAGCTGCCAGCACCGGGATGGACCTTGAGCTCACCGGCAAAGTAGCCATCGTGACCGGTTCGAGCCGCGGGCTCGGACTGGCCAGCGCGACGGCGCTCGTTCAGGAGGGCTGCCGCGTGACTATCTGCGCCCGCGGGGAGGCCCGCCTCGACGAAGCCGCGGGCGAGCTTCGGCAGCTTGCGGCAGACGACAGCCGGGTGCTGCCGGTGGCCGCCGACTTGGCGTCGGTTGATGGCGTCGGTGCGGTCATGGCGCGAACGGTCGAGGCTTTCGGTGGACTCGATATCCTGGTCAACAATGTCGGCCTCGCGCGCGGCGCCTCGATTACCGATACGAGCGATGCCGAGTGGCATGAGGCTCTCGACCAGACGCTCTTTCCGGCGGTTCGCGCATCCCGCCTCGCGGTGCCGCACATGCGGCGCCGCGGAGGCGGCGCCATCGTCATGATTGCGTCGATTTGGGGCCGCGAGTCGGGCGGGCGCATGACGTACAACGCGGTCAAAGCTGCCGAAATCAGCCTGGCGAAATCGATGGCCCAGCAGCTGGCGTCCGACAACATCCGCGTCAATAGCGTGGCGCCGGGCTCGATCCTGTTTCCGGGTGGGTCGTGGCACCTCCGGCAGCAGGAAGATCCGGCTGGAATTGCCGCGTTCGTCCGGCGAGAGCTGCCGTTCGGGCGATTCGGCCGCCCCGAAGAGGTCGGAGCCGTCGTGGCGTTCCTCGTCTCTCCGCGCGCCAGCTGGATCAGCGGGGCAAGTGTGCCCGTTGATGGCTGCCAGTCACGGTCCCTGATCTGAGAGCCAGGCGTCCTTCGTCGGTTGATCTTTCTGTTTGGGCTTGTCGGCCGCCAGAAAACTGCGCAGCCGGAACGGTGCGCGTGGCGACTCGCCGAACGGGGGAACGCCTGAGCCGAACGCGAACGATGAAACCTTCGGGGTTCTCGTGTTCGCCGGTGTCCGGCTCGCCTGTCGTGTCTGAGTGAAGAAAGAATCCACGGCGCCGCACGTGCGGCTTGGCTGCATCCATCTCTTCGCATTCCTCCTTGAAGCCTTATCGGCCTCAAGGAGAAAGAGTAACAGTGGTCCCTCGGCGCGTCAACGAAATCCGTCACGATCTGCGCTAAAAAAAATGTAAAAGACGGGAACGCCGGTGAGGATGACCGCGAAGGTGATGCCGGTCGAGATCGGTTCGCTGATGAGCGCGTTCACCACCAACCAACCGATGGGGAGGATGAACACGGCGGGCACGACGGGATAACCGATCACTTTGTAAGGCCGCGGTAGCTCCGGGCGCACGCGGCGCAGCCGATAGATCGCGGCCACACCCAACGCGTAGAATGGCCAGCTGCCGAGCACGAACGTACTGACGAGCGATTCGAAGCTGCGGCTCAGGACGAGCGCCACGCCCACGAGCCCCACCATCAGAATCGCCACATACGGCGTCTTGTAACGCGGGTGGACCGACGCAATCGCCTTGAAGAACAGGCCATCGTCGGCCATCGCGAAGAAGATGCGCGGCGCGGTGAGCATGCTTCCGCTGAAGGAGCTGAACGTCGAAATCATCACGAAAAACGATACGAGAATCCCTCCTGCGCGCCCAAACAGCGCCATCATGACGTCGGCGGCCACGATCGGCGAGCCCCTGATGACTTCGATCGGGATGACGTAAAGGTAGGCGACGTTGGTGAGCAGGTAGGTCGCAATGATCACCAGAGTGCCGATGATGATGGCGCGCGGTAGATTTTTCTGCGGGTCCTTCACCTCGCCCCCGGCAAAGGAAAGGTCGCCGAACCCGTCGTACGCCCACAACACGCTCACGAGCGCCAGGCCGAGGCTTCCCACCGCGACCGGCGCGCCGCCCGATGCCGTCAGATGGGTGAGGCTGGCGCCGTGTGCGCCCCCGAGGACCAGCGACGACCCTATCAGCACGATCAGCGCGGAGAACTTGATCGTCGTCGAAACGCCGACGATCGCCGCGCCGAGGTTCACGCCGAGGATGTTGGCGCCGGCGGCGAAGGCGATGGCGCCCGCTGAGAGGCCCCTTTCGACGATCGGGTGGGCGATCGGATCGACCCCGAACGTCTGCAGAAAATAGTCGCTGAACGCGACCGCAATGCCCCCGAGCCCGGAAGCCTGGACGAGCACCAGCTCCGACCAGCCGAACAGAAATGCCGGCAGAGGGCCCCATCCCTCTCGAAGATACGCGTAGACGCCACCGGTTTGCGGCAGCGCCGCGGCAAGCTCGGCGAGCGACAGCGCCCCGCACAGCGTGATTACGCCGCCCGCGGCCCATAATCCGACCATCCACACCGGGCTGGGCACTCGTTGGGCGATATCGGCCGGCGATCGGAAAATCCCCGAGCCGATGGTGATGCCAATCACGAGCGAAACCGAGGCCCACAGCCCGAGCGTGCGCGGCAGCCGCTCGGGCGCCCTGGCCGCGATGCTCATGCGGCGAAGCCTAGCACACGGCTTTACACGAGCATTCACAGGATGCCCGCGCCCGCGGGCCGCAGGCGGCTTCTTCTCAGTCATTTCCTCGGTTTCACCTCTTGATCGCCTCTCGAACGGCTGTTACGATCGCTCACGCATGATCGAGGGAAGAAACACCGAAGCTGCGGCAGTCGCAGCCCGGCGGGGCCGCGACGGTGCCCTTGACGCCGCGCTCGAGCGCCTTGACGGGGGACGGGCCTCCTTGCGTGACAGGGGACTGCATGATGGGGGACAGGTCTCCTCGCAAGGCAGGGAGGCCTGTCCCGGTTCCCCTTTCGAGCGGCAGGACACGCCGGACCTCCACGTAACGGCCGTCAGACGCCTGCCGGCGGTTGCGGCGCAGTACGCGCCGTTTCCCGCCGCGCTCGACGAGCGGCTGCAGCGCGCGCTGGAGTCGCGGGGCATCGCCCGGCTCTACACCCATCAAGCTGAGTCGATCGAGCATGCGCTCGCCGGCCGCAACGTCGTCGTGATCACTCCGACGGCGTCGGGAAAAACGCTGTGTTACAACGCGCCGGTCCTCCATTCAATCCTGCGGGATCCTTCGAGCCGCGCGCTGTATCTCTTCCCGACCAAAGCGCTCGCACAAGACCAGCTCGCCGAGCTGCAGGCGATGTGCGAAACGCTCGCCGGGAGCTGTGGCGATCAGATCGGCGCGTTCACCTACGACGGCGACACGCCGCAGGATGCGCGGCGGACGATTCGCGGGCGCGCGCATCTTGTGCTCAGCAATCCCGACATGGTGCACTCGGGCATCCTGCCGCACCATCCGCGCTGGACGAAGCTGTTCGAGAACCTGCGGTACGTGATCATCGACGAGCTGCACGCGTACCGCGGGGTCTTCGGCAGTCATCTCGGTAACGTGCTGCGGCGGCTTCGCCGTGTGTGTCGTCATTACGGTTCCAACCCGGTGTTTTTGTGCTCGTCTGCGACGATCGCGAATCCGCGCGAGCTGGCGGAGCGGCTCACCGAGCAGCCCTTCGAGCTCGTGGATAAGAGCGGCGCACCGCGCGGCGAAAAGTTCTTCGTCTTCGTCAACCCGCCGGTCGTCAATCATCAGCTCTGCATTCGGCGATCGTATCTATCGGAAACGCGGCGCATCGCGGCCGAGTTTCTCAAGCGAAACCTGCAGCTCATCGCCTTTGCACAGAGCCGATTGTCGACCGAAATTCTGACGACCTATCTGAAGGACGACTTCGAAGACGTTCCAGGCGGGCCCGAGCGCATTCGCGGGTATCGCGGGGGATATCTGCCGAACCGGCGCCGCGAAATCGAGAAAGGGCTGCGAGAAGGTGCCGTGCGAGCGGTGGTGTCGACCAACGCGCTCGAGTTGGGCATCGACATCGGCGCGCTCGACGTGTGTGTGATGGCCGGATATCCTGGCACGATTGCCTCGACCTGGCAGCGTGCCGGACGCGCGGGTCGTCGCGCCGGCCGGTCGGCCGCCGTGATGGTCGCCAGCAGCGCCCCGATCGATCAGTTTGTCGTGAGGAACCCGTCGTATTTCTTCGGCGCCTCGCCCGAACGCGCGCTGGTCGATCCGGACAACCTGCACATCCTCGTCGATCACATCAAATGCGCGGCGTTCGAGTTGCCGTTCCGCGCGACGGAAGCCTTCGGCAAACACGACGTTCAGGAGATTTTGAGCCTCCTCGCCGAGCAGGGCCTGGTCTGTCGACAGCCATCCCCCGAGGCCGAGAGTCTACGCTCGAGGCCGAGGGAGAGCGAAGACCTGCCAGCGCATGGGGGTGGGGCCCCATGCGAAATAGAGAAAGCCGAGAGTCTACGCTCGAGGCCGAGGGAGAGCGAAGACCTGCCAGCGCATGACAGCCTTGAGCCGTTGCGAGGCGCGGATGCGGCGAGCAACCGCGACGGGGGTGGCGTCCCCGGCGCGCTGGAAGAAGGTGGGGCCGCGGACGAACACCCTTCACGCGAGCGCGAGAGTCTAGGCTCGAGCGCGAGGACCAGCGAAGCTGTGCCAGCGCGTGACAGCCTTGAGCCGTTGCGAGGCGCGGATGCGGCGAGCAACGGCGGCGGGGGTGGGGTCCCCGCCGCACTGGAAGAAGGTGGGGCCGCGGACGAACACCCTTCACCCGAGCGCGAGAGTCTAGGCTCGAGCGCGAGGACCAGCGAAGCTGTGCCAGCGCGTGGGGGTGGGGCCCCACGCGAAGTAGAAACATGGACGTGGACAAGCGAATCGTATCCCGCCGACGCGGTGAGCTTGCGGTCGGTGTCGTCCGACAACTTCGTCGTAGTCGACACCACGCGCGAGACGCGGGTCATCGGCGAGACCGACTTCACGAGCGGGCCCGCGACGCTTCATCCCAAAGCGATCTATCTCGTCGAGGGACAGTTGTATCAGGTCGAGCGGCTCGATTTCGAGGGGCGGAAGGCGTTTGTCCGCGATATCGACTGCGACTATTACACCGATGCGATCACTTACACGCGCGTGACGATTCTCGATACGTTCGAAACAGGCGAGGCCGAGAGTCTACGCTCGAGGCCGAGCGACAGCGAAGTACTGGCTGCGAGCGGGGGTGGGGCCCCGCGAGAATTAGAGAATGTTGCGCCCCTCGCGTCTCACGGGGAAGTGCACGTCGTGTCGCGGGTCGTGGGCTTCAAGAAGATCAAGTTCTACACAAACGAGAACATCGGCTCCGGCGAGCTCGATTTGCCGGAGCAGCAGATGCACACGACATCCTACTGGCTGACGATTCCGGCGCCGATCATGGCGTCGCTGCCCTATGCCCTCGACGATCGCCGCGACGGCGTCGTCGGCCTCGCGTTCGCCATTCGCCAGGTGGCGCAGCTGCTCCTCATGTGCGATCGGCACGACATCGGCATCTCGATTGACACAGGCGAACAAGCCGAGCCGACCCTCCGGCGGGCCTCGAAGCGTCCTGAGCTGGCCGGCGACACGAGCCCGCGCCTGTTCATCTACGACAATTATCCGGGCGGCGTCGGCTTCAGCGAGCCGCTGTTCTGCATGCACCGCGAACTCCTGAGCGGCACGCGGCATCTGATTGCCCAGTGTGAGTGCGAGAGCGGATGTCCGGGATGCGTCGGACCGGTCGGCGACACGGGACCGCTCGCGAAGGCGGCGGCGCTGCGCATTCTCGATTTGTTGCTCGATGAAGCGTAGCGGCATGGCTCACGAAGAATCCTTTTCAAACGTCGTGTCCTTCGTGTTCTTCGTTCTTCGTGATGCGATCCGGTTCGGTACTACTTCGGTGTACACGCGCTACTAATCGTCCATGGATTCCTCGAAGCTGGCCGATCGTCTGCGGAGCATCCTGAATCCGGCAGGCGTGGTGCGCCGCTCAGGACAGGCTCCGCAAGCGTCTGGCACCGATCTCGAACGCATCCTTGGCGGCCGATGGCAGGAGCACGCCAACGGCGCCTGTTTCGTGGTCGAGCGGCGGACGGGCCCGCGGACGTTGCACGGAAGCGCGCCGGTGGGTGAGCTGGCGGCGCGGCTCGACGGCGCTGGGGCGGAGGCGCCTCTCATCGCCGGCGGCGCGCCGGCGCGTCCGCCCTTCCTCTTCTTCGATCTCGAAACCACCGGCTTGAGCGGCGGCGCCGGCACATATGCCTTTCTCGTCGGCTTCGGCTCGTTCGACGAGGAGGGCGGCTTCATCACGCGGCAGTACGTGCTGCTCCGATTTGCCGACGAGCGGGCGCTGCTCACGACCGTGGGAGGCGAGCTGGAGCGCGCTGGCGCGATCGTGAGCTTCAACGGCAAATCGTTCGACGCGCCGGTCCTCGAGATGCGTTACCTTTTCCATCGCCTCGAGTGGGCGGGGGCGCGCCTGCCTCACGTCGACGTGCTGCATCCGGCCCGGCGCTTCTGGGGCAATGTCGGCGTCCGCGGCCCGCGCGCGGAGCACGAGTCCTGTTCGCTCGTCGCGCTCGGGCGGCAGGTGCTCGGCGCCGGGCGCGTCAGCGACGTGCCAGGCTTCGAGATTCCTGCGCGCTATTTTCAATTCGTGCGCTCCGGCGACGCGCGGCCGCTCGTGGCGGTGCTCGAGCACAATCGCCTCGATCTGTTGACGCTCGCGGGTGTCACCGCGCGTCTCGTCCACCTGGTTCGGTCGGGTCCCGAGGAAGCGCGCGACGCCCGCGAGGCGCTCGCCCTGGGCCACCTGTATGCGCGCGCTGGGCCCGACGACGGCCGTGCGCGCGCCGCGTTCTCGCGGGCGGCGAACGCCTCAATCACTGGTAGCGCCGCGTCAACCGCGAGTAGCGCCGCGTCAATCGCGGGTAGCGCCGCGTCAATCGCGGGTAGCGCCGCGTCAATCGCGGGTAGCGCCGCGTCAATCGCGGCGATAAGAATTGACGCGCTTCGCGCGCTGGCGTTGACGCTGCGGCGGGGCAGGCAATACGACGAGGCCGCCGGTTGCTGGCGTCAGCTGCTCGACGTCTGCGGGTGCCCGCGCCACATCGCGCGCGAGGCGACCGAAGCGCTCGCGATTCACCACGAGCATCGCGCGCGCGATCTCGCGGCGGCAAGAGCGTTTGCGTTACAAAGTCTGGAGAGCGGAGCGCCTTCGGCCTGGAACCAGGCCGTACAGCACCGGTTGGCGCGGATTGAGAGAAAGATGGCTACCGCGCGGCGGCCGGGGTTTCTTTCTTGATTTTCGCGGCCTTCTTGCGGCTCTCGGAGGTCTGCGCACCGAACTTCTTCGTGAACCGCTCCACGCGTCCTTCCGTATCGATCAGCTTCTGCCGGCCGGTAAAGAAGGGGTGACAGTTCGAGCAGATTTCGAGGTGCAGCTCCGGTTTGGTCGAGCGGGTCTTCCACGTCGCCCCGCAGGCACACCGTGCCTCGACCTCGTGGTACTTCGGATGAATGCCTTCCTTCACGACGAACTCCTTGGTCCCTGTGGGAAAAAACCATTATAGCAGGGCGTCGACGGGCAGGAAGGGCGGGAGGGGCGGGAAGGGTAGAGCGGGCTGGACTGGCCTTATGTGATATGAAGATCTTGTTTGTGCGATCGGGCGGGTTCGTGGCCGCGCCCGGGTTACAGGTGCGTGGTTCGGTCACCGTGGACGCGGCGGGCGGCGTCGTTCTGGCCGAGCCCGACTATCGCCGTGTCGTCGATCCGCAGGAAAGCGCCGAGCTGGCCGGCGCGGCCGAAGCGCTGGCTCACACGTTTCGACAAGCTCGCGGCATCGCGAGCCGGCACGACCACCTGGCCGCGGCCGACGCGAGGCGGACGCCACCGACGGCCACGCGTGACGCATTCCGATTTCAGTTCACCATCGAGTCCTCGTCCGGCGCCCAGGCCGAAGTGCAGGCGAGTGATGTGGACCTGAAGAGCGGACCGCCCGAGCTCGGCCGGCTCGTCCAATGGGCCGCCCGCGAGGCCGACGCGATCGTGCGGAAGCGATTCGGATCGCCGACCTAATGCCTCTTTCACTTCTTCGCCGCGTTCATTCCAATCGTCGCGTCACGAAGCCACGAAGGGCACGAAGATCCACGAAGTTATTGATCAAAGCCTTCGTGGCCTTCGTGGATCTTAGTGCCTTCGTGATACGCCGTCGTGAAAAATCACGTCGTTACCAGAGCACGACTGGCAAGCCCGACCTGATTCCACGCCTTTCGCACGGCTTTCTGCTCGAGGCTTCCGTCGCCAAATCGCGCCGTGGCGGCGGCCAGGGTTGCGTCAGCGGCCGCCTGGAACCCGGAATGCGCGCGCAGGTATTTCGTGAGCGCGTCGTACCAGATGGCGCCGGCCTTTTCCCATGCGCGCCCGCCAATCTCCATCGCCGCCAGATAGAACGCGTGGTTGGGAATCCCCGAGTTGATGTGCACGCCGCCGTCGTCGTCGCCGGTCTCGACGAAGTGCTTCATGTCGGCCGGCTGTGGATCTTTGCCCAGGATCGGATCGTCGTACGCGGTGCCCGGCGCTTTCATCGATCGTAACGCGACCCCGTTGATGGCGGGGCCGAGCACTCCTTCGCCGATGAGCCAGCTGGCGGAGCGC
>QHWL01000490.1:0-3083 GCA_003222555.1 Acidobacteriota bacterium
CCGGGAAAAAGAAGGTAGGGCCACACACGGTGCAAATTGGAGTGGTCGAATCGGGCAAACGTCTGTGTCTGATGGGCCGGGTGAGCAAATCGTGTGGGACGAGCCTCGCTTCGTGACTTCGTGATAAGGCTTTCGCCGGGATTGGCCGTCTGCCGTGACTGACCACCTCATCTCACTCGACTATTTCCTGCGCGCATGGGTCGTGACCCATCGCGTCCATGCGCTCGACGGCGTCATGTGGACCTTGAGTGCGGTCGGCCGGGGCGGCCTCGTGTGGCTGCTGATTGGTGCCGGCTTGGCTGTATGGGGTCGACTGAGGTGGCGGGATTTCGCTCGCCTCGTGCTGGCCGTGTTGATGGCGGCCCTCGTAGCCAACCAGATCCTCAAGCCCGCAATCCAGCGCGAACGGCCGTTCGTCGGCCGGCCGGAAGTACCGGTCATCGGCGGCCTGCCCTCCGACGAGTCCTTCCCCTCGGGGCACGCGGCGAACGCCTTTGCCAGCGCGTTCGTCCTCGCCCGGATGTTGCCTGGTGGATGCGTATTCTGGTGGCTTCTGGCGTTCGCGACCGCGTACTCCCGCGTGTACCTTGGCGTCCACTATCCATCGGATGTGATCGGAGGTGGTTTGGTCGGCGTCGCTTGTGCGGCGCTCGCCTTGCGAGTGACGCGGCAGTACGACGCGGACGCGCGCGTCAGGCCGCCTGGTTGAAGATGTCACGCACGGCAGCGACCAGCGCCGAGGCCTGGAACGGCTTGCTCAGGAACTTCCCCCGGCCGAGCTCGGTGTCGACTGAGATGAATCCGTTGCTGCGTTGGACGATCTCGGAGACCGAGGCCAACCCGAGACCCGTGCCTTTTCCCACCGGCTTGGTCGTGAAGTTCAAGATGATCTCCTCGTCCTGCTTGTAGCATCATTGAGGTGGGGCCTTTTGGCCCCGCCTCGCTTTGGCCGACGAACATTTCCATCGGTGGATCCAATCGCTCGAGACGAGACATCTCGCCGATCTGACGTTCTCTGAAGTGTCGCGCGCGCTGCGCGCGCTCTCCTCGACCTACGTCGAACGGCGCCGGCGGTTGACCGAACGCTCCGCGCTGGCTGGCGCGGGCAAGCGGGCGGCGTTCGCGCTCTTCTACGGCCCGCTGCACTATCTGCTCGTCCGCGAAATCGTTCGCGCGCTGCCCGGGGCGGCCGTCGGCTCGCCGACGCTCGTCGATCTTGGATGCGGCACGGGCGCATCAGGGGTGGCATGGGCGTACGAGTGCAGCCGGCGCCCGCGAGTCGTCGGCGTCGATCGTCATCCCTGGGTGCTCGGCGAAGCAGCGCGCGCGTATCGTCATTTTGGCCTCTCGGCGCGGATCTGCCATGACGAGGTCGCGAGCGTCTCGCTGCCGAAACCGCCGGCGTCGCTGCTCGCGGCGTTCACACTCAACGAATTGCAGGACGCGCCGCGCGACGGGCTGCTGCGGCGGTTGGTCGAACGCACGTCGAGGGGCGACCAGGTGTTGATCGTCGAGCCGATCGCCAGACTGGCGGCCCGATGGTGGAATAAATGGCGCGATATCTTCGTGACGGCCGGCGGACGGGGCGATGAATGGCGGTTCAGAGTCGACCTGCCGGCCATTGTCGCGAAGCTCGATCGGGCGGCGGGGCTGGATCATCGCGAGTTGACCGGACGATCGCTGTGGTTGAGTCCGTGACCGGCGGGGGAGGGTAGCCTGATGCCGACACTTGGCGGCGCGCGAGTGGCGCTGCTCGAAGCCAGAATGAGCAAAGAGCTGGCCGACCTTGTTGAACGGTTCGGTGGGAGGCCCTGCTCGGTGCCGTCCGTCCGCGAAGCACGCCTTCCACCGCTCGAACACGTCGCTGCCTTCATCGCCGCGCTTTGCGCCGGACGCTTCTCAGCCGTCGTGCTCCTGACCGGCGTCGGCGTGACGGCGCTGTTGCGCGAGGCCGACAGCGAAGGACATCTGGCCGAGACGCTCGACGCCCTCCGGCAGACGACGACGGTGTGCCGGGGCCCGAAGCCTGCGGCGGTCCTGAGGCGCCATGACGTGCCGATCGGTCTGAGCGCGGCCGAACCGTACACCACCAGGGAGCTGCTCGACGCGCTGGAGGCAATCGATATTGACGGAAAGGAAGTCGCTCTCGTCCATTACGGCGAACGGAACGACGCGCTGGCCGACGCGCTCGAGGCGCGCGGCGCCGAGCTCGAGGAATTGTGCCTGTACGAATGGGTCATGCCAGACGATGTCGAACCGCTCAGGACGCTCGTCGGCGAGCTGATTGACGGGCACTTGGACGCGGTCGCATTCACGAGCCAGGTCCAATGCCGGCATCTTTTTCAGGTTGCCGCCGACCTGGGCCGGTCGGAGGAACTTGCCAACGCGCTGAACTCGCACATCGTCGTCGCCGCCATCGGGCCGGTGTGCGCTGCAGCGCTGAAATCGCTCGGCGTCACGCCACGGGTTCTGCCTGCCCATCCCAAAATGGGACCGCTGATCGCGGCGCTGGCGGACTACTTCGAGCTTTCGCATAAGGGCGAAGGCTAAGGTCCGGCTAACCGCCTCCGCCAAGGCTACGGCAGGCCACCCCAACGCGGCTGCCGCGTTGGGGACCCCGGCGGTCCGCCGAAGCTTCAGCGA
Organism: Acidobacteriota bacterium; assembly: GCA_003222555.1. Taxonomy (GTDB): domain Bacteria; phylum Acidobacteriota; class Vicinamibacteria; order Vicinamibacterales; family CAVVIG01; genus JAHFUJ01. The sequence continues at coordinate 2,644 of QHWL01000490.1, forward strand.
AGGCGGAAGCCGGACACTACGTACGGCGCGAAAGCCGGACACGACGTACGAACATGTTGCGACTGACGAGCGAACAAAACAACAATCGAATGGAGGCATTGATGAAGACGCGAGCAGTCGCCGTCTTGTTGTGCGTTTTGGCCGCGGGTGCAGCCGAGGCGGCGGCGCCGTCGACCATGCGAGTGGACTATTACCACACCGGCAATGCGGCGGAGGAACATTTCAGCCTCGATCGCGTCATCGTCGAGCCGCTGCCGTGGCCGGGCAATCCGGCCAAGCCGATCGATACCACGGATCGGGGCAAGTACTTCTTCGAGGTCGTTGATGCAGCCACCGGACGGACAGTCTTCTCGCGAGGCTTCAGCTCGATTTACGGCGAATGGGAGACGACCGGCGAGGCCAAGGTCGCAATGCGCACGTTTTCCGAGTCGCTGCGGATT
>QHWL01000490.1:3154-5764 GCA_003222555.1 Acidobacteriota bacterium
CTCGCGATCGATCCCGCCGACAAGTTCATCGACCGATCCGGAACAACGACCGGCGCAGGGCCGATCATCAAGGTTCACGAGAGCGGGGATCCGGCCGACAAGCTCGACCTGCTGATTCTCGGCGACGGCTATACCGCGGCCGAGCGGTCGAAGTTCGAGCGCGACGCGCGGCGGCTCACCGCGGTGCTCTTTGCGACGAGCCCGTTCAAGGAGCGGCAGCATGACATCAACGTGTGGGGCCTGGTGCCCGCGTCGCCCGGCTCGGGCGTGACGCGGCCGTCGCAGCACACCTACAAACACACGCCGCTTGGCACGACCTACGATGCGTTCGACACTGAGCGCTACGTCCTGACGTTCGAGAACCGCGCGTTTCGCGACGTCGCCGCGAATGCTCCATACGATGCTGTGGAAATCCTCGTGAACAGCGCGACATATGGCGGCGGCGGCATTTACGGCTTGTACAGTACGGTTGCCGCAGGCAGTATGTGGGCGCCGTACGTCTTCGTGCACGAATTTGGACATCACATTGCGGGGCTGGCAGACGAGTACTACACGTCGGACGTGGCCTATCTTCCTGCGACCGATCGCGTCGAGCCGTGGGAGCCCAACGCGACCGCGCTTCTCGATCCCTCGGCGCTCAAATGGAAAGATCTCGTCGCTCCCGGCATGCCGCTGCCGACGCCATGGCCGAAAGAGGAGTTCGAGCGCTACACAAAAGAGATCCAGCAACGGCGGCGTAGCGTTCGCGCCGCGAACCGTCCCGAAAGCGAGATGGATGCGTTGATGCGCGAGGAGCTGATCCACGACACGTCGGTCCTCGGCACGGGACCGTACGCAGGGAAGGTCGGGGCATTTGAAGGAGCCAATTACGAGGCTCGCGGATACTTCCGGCCCCAGACCGACTGCATCATGTTTACCAGGGACCAGGTGCCGTTTTGCGCGGTGTGCCGGCGCGCGATCGAATCGGTGCTGGATCTTTACAGCCGCCGGTAGACCTCCTGCCCCGGGGAGAAGCGCCTTTTGCGGGCCCGCTTGACGCGCGCGCCGAGGTTGGTCAGACTAGGCGCCCGGCGACAACATTTTCGTGTTGCAGTGCGGACCTACCGGTCCGCCGGACGCGGGGCTGAAGCCCCGCACTACGAGGCGCAATCATGCAGGATGACTTCGACAGCGGATTGGGGATTCCAGACGACGAGATGATCGGCGGTTCGTCGACCGATCTGGGCGACATGGGTCACGGCGGCGCCGGGACCGAATCGGAAGGGGGCGGCGGGGAAGGCGGCGGCCGCCGATCGAGCGGAGGCGCGCGTGCCAGAAAGTCGTCGGGTGCCCGGAAGTCGGCCGGCGCCCGTAAGGCTGCGGCCAAGCCGGGCGGCGCGCGGAAAGGCGCCAAGAAAAAGAGCCGGGGCGCCAAGAAAAAGGCCGGCGCGCGGAAGGCGGCGGGTAAGCGAGCCAAGAAGCGGTCGCGGAAAGCCGGTCGGGGCAAGAAATAACGCGGACTCGGCGTCTGCTGGTCGATTTACGCCTTCGGTAGGGCAATGTTTGTGCGTTCGGGGCGCGTCGTGCGCCCCGGCCGCTACAGCTCGGCTAGCGCAGGCTGCCCGCGGCCCGGAAGCGTCCGCTGATCGTCTGGGTACATCCGCCCGAGACCCTCCATCATGCGGCCGACGGCGGCTTTTTCGGGCGCGCTGTCGGCTTCCTCCTTCAAGTCGAGATCGTGAACAATGCGGCCGAGCCACGCGACCGTCGGGTCCGAGACGCCAAACCGCTGCGCGATCGTTTCAAACGTGCAGGATGATCCATGATGCCCAAATTCGGCGCCGAACATGTCGTCGATGGCCTCCACTTCGCGGAAGCGCTCCCGCAGCCGTCGCACCGATTGCATGAGTGCGCGCGACTCGTTCGGCGCTCGCGAACGCGAACCCACGAGCATCGTGTGCGCCTGCTCGTAAATCGCCTGGAAGTCCTGGCCACGGGCCACTCGAAACAGATCGACGATCTCCTGGCGGGTCACTGAGTCGAGCGCCTCGGCAACCATGACCATGGCTTGTCCGCCAATCGCAATGATCTCGGTCTTGATCCACTCGGCGCCCGCAATAGGCATTGGGTGAGCGCGAAGATCGACGAGAGCGACCCGAATCTCTTCGTGTTCGAGCCGCGCATGGTTGCGGCAAACGCAACCTGAACAGAAACGGCGATGAAGCCCGGCGACTCTTGCGCGGCGACTGGCGTAGCGACGGACCGGCGATCTCTCCGGTTCGTCCGTTGAGTGTGATACCTTCACCGCACGGATGAACTCGGAATTCGATGTCGTGATTGCAGGCGGCGGGCTCGCCGGCCTGACGCTGGCCAGACAACTGCACATCGAAGCGCCCCACGTGCGGGTGCTCGTGTGCGAGAAGCGCCGGCACCCGGTGCCGGAAGCGGCCTTCAAGGTTGGCGAATCATCGGTCGAAATCGGCGCGCACTACTTCAAGACCATCGTCGATCTCGAAGCGCTGCTCGAGCGCGATCACCTTCCGAAACTGGGTTTGCGCTACTTCTTCCCGTACGAGAACAACCGCGATATCGCCACGCGCGTCGAGCTCGGCACCAGCGTCTTCCCGCCGG